>DATCRN010000222.1:0-11384 GCA_036568945.1 Alphaproteobacteria bacterium
CCTGCCATAATGCGGCCCATTCTTATGCGATCCGCGAGCGGCGCGTAGTTTGCAGGATTCTTTTGCCAGTTCATGGAAAATAAAAACCATGTTTCATCTGCATGCAATATGTCCTGAAGGTGCTTAGCGGTTTCGAAGTGACCTATGTGCGGCGGATTAAATGAACCGCCGAAAAGAATAACTGTTTTAGTTCTCAACTTGTGTTTTCTCCCTGTCAATTTGGATCGCGATGCAAATGCGGCATTGGTCATGCAAGGCAATATTCCGCCATTTCTTGACCGTTCGCTCGCGATTTCTCTAGTTCTTAATGATAGATACAAAAAAATAAAAAAAGCAAAAAAGAAAACATGGGAGAAAAAACATGCCATATACCGGGCGCGATCAGGATTACGAAGAACCTTTGGCCAATCAAACCGCAATGTGGACGGATCTTTATGCACTGACAATGAGTCAGGCGCTGTTTCTAGAGGGTCGACACGATCAGCTGGTTACGTTCCACGCTTTCGTTCGTAATAATCCGTTTAACGGCGCATTTATGATTTCCGGTGGCCAAAACATTGTCGCGGAATGGCTTGATAAAAATTTTAAATTCGATGAACGCGATCTGCGCCGCCTTGCCGCAAAGACAGCTATCAATCCAAAGACAGGACAATCAGAAAAACTGTTTAAGCCAGAATTCCTCGAAGTTCTGCGTAATATGAAATCACAAGTGACGTTGGATATGATGCCGGAAGGCGAAATCGCCTTCCCGTCGGAACCAATTTATAAGGTCACAGCCCCAGCCTACCAGGCTTTGTTGATGGAATGTCCAATTCTGAATTCCATGAATTCACAAAGCGGATTCGCAACCTATGCAGCCAAACTTAAGACCGCGGCGCGCGGCAAGCAAGTGGCCGAGTTCGGCCTTCGACGCGCCTTTGCCATTGGCGGATTGGAATCATCGCGCGGCGCCTACTTAGGAGGCGTCGATTTTACATCGAATGAACTTGCTGAAAAATATTACGGCGAGCCCACCATTGGCACGATGGCGCACGCCTTCGTGATGATGCACGAAACAGAGGAAGATGCGTATCGTTCTTGGGCGCGCAATATGCCTCTTAGCGGCATCATTTTACCGGATACATATGAAGCGGTCGGCGGCATGACAAAGGCCGTACAGATTTATAATGAGGAAGACTCAGTCCTTCAAGGATTCCGTCAGGATTCGGGTGATTTGAATTATTTGAATGAGGAAGGCGAACGAATTGCCAAGAAAGATTTTAAACGCAATGCAGCTTCCAATGATCTGAACGTCGAGAATATTGATTCCATGGAAACGCAGGGCGGAGCGACCGATCTTTATGCCGTGGGCACAACCCTTGCGACCCTACGCGGCGAAGACCCGGTAGGAGGCGTTTATAAAATCGCAGCCGTTTACAAAAACGGTTTAAGCCAAGAAGAAATTTCCGCGCTTAAAAAGGCTGTGCGGGAAGGTTTGACACAACCGGAAGATATTCGCGATCGCGTTCGCGATATCATGAAACTATCCAGCCAGACCATCAAAATGACATATCCGGGCGAACTGGATTTGATACGTTATCTCAAAGAAGAAAACGGAAAACTCATGTTCGATGGCGGGACTATTTATCCCGCTTGGGCGCCAGATCCGCTGACCGAAACCAATGATAACGAGCCTTTGGCAGGCGAACTCGCACGCGATGTAATGTCAGTCAATCGCAATAATCACATTATATCCAAAATCTTCAATAAAGGCGCGCGCGCTTATCGCCCTATCAAGCCGTTTTTTAAAGAAGGAAAACTGATCGGCAATATTGAAACCCTGCATCAAGCACGCGCACGGGCTCAAGAGCGTTTGGCAATGTTGGATGAGTCCTACAAACGTTTGATTAAACCGCGCGAAATGGTTGTGGGCGTGGAGGAGGGGCTATTGCAACGGCAAGAAGCCATGGGTCGCCGCCTCCGTCAAACGGGAAACACCGTTTTGGCCAATACCGTTCGATAAAAACAAAGAAAAACAGGAGAGAGAAATGACAGACTACGCCCCAAATGATACCGCCTTAATCGTTGTCGATGCCCAAAATGGATTTTGCCCCGGTGGTAATTTACCCGTCGCAGGCGGCGATGAGATTTTGCCAGCAGTGAATACTTTGCGTGAAAAATTTAACTTAGTGGTTCTTACACAAGATTTCCATCCGGCCGACCATTCGTCGTTCGCCAGCCAGCATCCGGGAATAGCACCGTTTACGAACATCGACATGTCCTATGGTCCGCAAACTGTATGGCCGGATCATTGTGTGCGGGGTACCAAGGATGCGGATTTTGTAGCCGGACTTAACCCGAAGCCGAATGAATATATTTTGCAAAAGGGTACTGATCGCAACGTCGATTCTTACTCTGCATTTTACGAGAATGACAAGATTAGTCAGCCAAAATTCGCCGATGGTCGCACGCTAACCCAATTCTTACAGGCGCAGGGCATTAAAAAAGTCGTCCTGGTGGGTCTCGCCTTCGATTTCTGTGTTGGTTTTAGCGCTTTGGATGCCCGTAAAGATGGGTTTGATGTGACGGTGGTAGAAGATGTCACGCGTGGCATCGGCATTCCACTGGAAGGCGGAAAAACTACCAATGACCTTATGCGCGCACAATTGATCGAAGCTGGCGTGCGGATTACGACTGCGGCCAATTTGTTCAAAACCCCATCGTTGAAAATTGGGTGATCGCATGGGTTTTGGATTTAGAGTAACACAGGCGTCGCTTAACCAAACGGCGCTCGATTGGCCGCGCAATATGGGCAACATTTATGCAGCCATTGATCAAGCAATTAAGGATGGCAGCGATGTTCTGGCACTCGCCGAACTTGATCTAACAGGATACGAAGCCAATGATGAGTTCCAACGCACGGATAATACCCGTGTGTTAGAAGCACTTGATGACATCGCGGCCTATGCTAATGCCAAAAATCCAAATCTGATTATTTCGGTGGGGCATCCGTGGCGTGTGCAGAAGCGGGATCTGCGTGTAGAAGAAGGATTATCCTTCGAACGTACCAAAGAGCCGCTATATGATCGATTGAATTTGCCATTTAACGTTCAGAGCTTGATTACTGGTGGCCGTATCGTGGGCATGACGGCTAAATCCAATCTGTATAATGATGGGCGCGGCTACGAAAAACGATATTTTAATGAATGGAGTGTTGCGGCCGCCAACCGTATCGGCGGTGTTTATGGTACAATTGACATTGCTTTGGATGACAAGCGCGTTATTCCTTTTGGACGCCCGATCATTCAGATCACCGACGGTGACCGCACTTTAAATCTAACGCAAGCGATTTGCGAGGAAAAATGGGTCGCTTCCAAATATGACGGCCAGCCTTGGACGGATGATCGCTACGAAAACGACAATATTATTCCATCTATTAGCAAGTATTTGGGCAGTACGTCCGGCCTTGTTCTGATCATCCCGAACGCAAGCCCCCCAGCGCGCGATAAAATCGATCGCCATGTGCATTTAGACAAATTAGCCGCGCAATATGCGGATCTAGTGATTGATACGGATGGATTAGGATCCAGCGGGTCAACCTTTGCGCAATTCGGGCACCGTTTGATCGTACAAGGAGGCAAACTTGTATCGCAAGGGGCACGCATGTCCTTTGAACGAGTGGCAACAACAACGGCTACCGTTATGCTTGGCAACGCACCATCAGATACGGAATCTCGTGTGCACGCGATTACACGGCATGAATTCAAAAACGCCTATAACATGTCCCGCGGTAAAATCGTTGCCGGTTGGGATTCCCCTGACAACCCGAACCGTCATTTTGAGGAAGTCATTCGTTATACGGCCTTTTGGCTATTCGATTATATGCGCAAGACAGGATCGAAAGGCATTATGGAGGCGTTATCGGGTGGCGCAGATTCGGCCTTTAATTCCGTGATCGTCGCAGTGATGGTACGAATGGGCGTGCAGGAGCTGGGGATTGCCCGTTTTTGTGAGGAATTAAATTTACCCCATGCGGACAAATATATTGGCGAATATTTGCATGGAAATCCCAATAACGCCATTGATGACTTAATGGATTTCTTCCTGACAGGCGTCTATATGGGCACTAACAATTCATCTCGAGAAACGCATGATGCTGCAGAATTTTTAATTAAAGGCGGGCGCGGTCCGATCACAGGGGAAATCGTTAAAGGTATCGGTGGCAAATTCCTCGAGCGTAATGTGCAGGATTTGCTTGATTTTTACGGAACTATGTACGCCGTCGAAAATTTGCAAGGCATGAAATCGTCTGAAAAGCAGGCGATTATGACGGATATCGCTGGGTATCTGAATGCCAGCCCTCACACAACGACGAAAGAGGAGCGGGCAGAAAAAGCAGCGAATTTGAAAGCAAAATATCCGCAAATTCAGGATTTAGTGACCGCGGCCGATGGGGTTGCGTATGAAAATATTCAGGCGCGTGGGCGTGAAGTGCTTATCATGTTGTTCGCCAACAAAGAAAACAAAATGGCTGTGGCCAATCCAAACTTGGATGAAGCGCGCAACGCATACGCGACCTTCGGCGGCGATTTGCACAGCGGTACGATTAATCTCAATGGTCACTTGCCGAAGGCGTATCAGCTCAAAGTGATGGAATATTTATACGAGCATGGGTTGCAAGGCGTGATGGGCCCGGTGCGATCGCTGGGGTTGGTCTTGAAAAATAAACCCTCTGCCGAATTGCAGCCGAAAAGTGCGGATGGAAAGGTGGTTCAAACTGATGAATCAGCGCTACAACGAACATTTGCACAAATGGATTTTATTGCGGAGAAAATGCTCTATGCCCAATTCGTTGATGGAAACGGTGCGCGGCGTTTGAATGCGGGCGAAGTCTTTACCGCATGTCAGAGCGATGCTTTATTCAAAGGGGTCAGCGATAACATGCTTTATAATATGCTGCGCTTAAGTTACCACCGCTGGACAATCGCGCAGCATAAAATTCATGCCTCGCCGATTGCGCCGACCTTCGGATCGAATGTCGATCACCAAACATCGCAACGCACGCCCAATTTACATGGTGAAAGCAAAGACGAGCTCACGCAACTTGGGATCAATATTTTATTCGATTGGGCAGAGCGGGATGGCTTAGATTGGTCCCAGACCCAAAAACAGATGCTGCGCAAATATGCCTGGCAATCGGAAGGATTCGTGAAACGCTTTGGCGCGCACACTTGGGGTGGTCTGGTGGGGCAGGATTACGATTTGACAAGGCTGTATCGCGAGCTCAAAGAAAAAGGGTGGGGTAGCCTGTTCCCAGAACTGACGGTAAACCACCCGCTTAAGGTCATTTATCCTGCTTTGCAGGCGGCTTAGACCCAGCCCCTTTCCGGAAGCATCCATTCTGCTATATGGTTGGCCCAACGATACCAACCAGGGGATATTCATGACCACTATTTCTTTGTATCAGGCCTCCACGCCTGTTTTTATCAAGTTTCTAACCAACCTTGCCGCCATCATGAAAAAGGCGGAGCAGGATGCCGTCACCCGTAAAATCGACCTCGATGTTTTTGTAAATGCACGTTTGGCGCCGGATATGTTCCCGTTCAAAAAGCAAATTCAAATTGCAACTGATGCCGCCAAAGGTGCGGCGGCTCGTTTGTCCGGCCAGGAAATCCCGTCTTTCCCAGATACAGAGGCGACATGGGAAGAATTACAGGAGCGCATCAATAAGACGATTGATTATCTGAAAACCGTCCCTGCCGAAAAAATCGACGGTAATGAAACGCGCGATATCGTGATCAATTATCCCGATGGCCGGAAGTTCGAATTCAAAGGTCTGGAATTTTTGACCAACCGCGCGCTGCCGAATTTCTTTTTCCACATCACAACCGCTTATGACATTCTGCGCCACAATGGCGTGCAAATCGGCAAAGCCGATTATTTGGGTTAAGGAGACATCGCTATGCCTATCGCCGCCAAATCATATGCCGTCAGCAAAGCCAAAGCGAAGCTCGCGCCTTGGGATTTCGAACGTCGCGACCCGAAACCACATGATGTTGTGATCGACATTAAATATGCGGGCATTTGCCATTCTGACATTCACCAAGCGCGCGCGGAATGGGGCGGGGAAGTGTTTCCTATGGTGCCAGGTCATGAAATCACCGGCATCGTCCGTGCCGTAGGTTCGTCGGTTACCAAATATAAGGTCGGCGATAAAGTCGGTGTCGGCGTGTTTGTCGATTCCTGCCGCACTTGTGCGCATTGCAAACGCGGCCTGGAGCAATATTGCTGCGAAGGTATGACCGGTACCTATAACGCGGTGGAGCGTGATGGTGTCACACCGACTTATGGCGGCTATTCCAATATTATTGTGACGGATGAAAATTACGTTCTGCGCCTGCCGGATAATTTGCCAATGGATGCGGCCGCGCCGCTATTGTGTGCCGGCATAACCCTGTATTCGCCGCTATCGCATTGGAAGGCTGGTCCAGGCAAAAACGTCGGTATTCTGGGTCTTGGAGGCTTGGGGCACATGGGCGTTAAAATCGCGCATGCGATGGGTGCGGATGTCAGTGTGCTTTCTCATTCCGCTAAGAAAGAAAAAGATGCGCTCGCCATGGGCGCCGATCATTTTTACAACACCTCTGAAGACGGGTTCTTCGAAAAGATGGCAAATCATTTTGATTTGATTATCAACACTGTGTCTGCCGAGATTGATTACAACGACTATCTTGGTCTGATTGCGCTTGATGGATCGATGGTGAATGTCGGCCTTCCGGAAGAGCCGATGCCGGTGTCGCCATTCTCGCTGCTTGCCAATCGCAGATCCCTCGCAGGGTCGATGATCGGCGGGATTAAGGAGACGCAAGAGATGCTCGATTTCTGCGGCAAGCATAATATCGTCTCTGATATTGAGCTGATCGCTCCGGACTATATTAATGAAGCCTATGACCGCGTCGTTAAATCGGACGTGCGTTACCGCTTCGTCATCGATATTTCTAAACTTTAGGCCGTTTTGGAGCCTTTTTGGCTCCAAAACCTTGCTTTTTCACCGTTTTAGCCCCTTGGAGGCGGGCGGTTGATCCCCTATACTCTTTGCACCAATTTTGACCCATATAGAGGATGTAAAACCATGGTCGATCCCAAAAAAGAACTCGAGGCAGAAACCGGTCCCGAAAACGATAACGTGAAGGACATGGACGACAAAAGCATCAATGAGCTTTTGAAAGAATATGCCGAGGATGTGAAAGACAAAGACCTCGATGAGTTTCTAAGCGACTCAAATGACGATCAATTCGACGATAGCGATGCGGATGATACGGCGCCTGTCGCAGCGGCCCCGAAAAAATCCGGTGGCTTTTTATCCTTTTTGTTATTTTTGATCGTGGTTGGCGCTGCCGGCGCAGGCGCATGGATTTATCTGAACAAAGATCAAGGCATGACCAATGTCATGGGCGGCTTTGGCGGTGATACCACCGCAACGCTCGATACGCCGCCGCTCCCAGATACGACTCCAAGCATGCCTGGCGCTGAACCTGTAGCGGCCGCGCCAGCAACGACCGATACGGCTGAAAGCCCGATTGCAAGCCCGTTCCCGGCTAATCCGGAAATGGCTACTGATGTTCCGGCTCCGACGCCGATCGTGAATGAAGCTGCGCCTGCAATGGATACGGCTGCAACGTCTGAAGCACCTGCGGCTGATGCGGCTACTGCCACAGCACCGTCATTTGATTTGCAAGACTCCATGCCAGAAGCGATCGTGGCCGCGCCTGCCGATACGGCAGCGTCAACACCGACGCCAGCACCTGCGGCCGAAGTTGCTGCGCCTGCTGCGCCGTCTGCTGAAGCGGATAGTACAGCATCGCAAGCAGTCGATAATTGGGTATCGTCCGCAACTGACGGCATGGCTGAAACCGAAGCGAAATTAGGCGCAGCGCCTACGGCTGGGCCAACACCCGAAGCGGTGCCGGAAGCAACGTCGGCCCCGGTTGCCATCACGCCTGAGGCTGCAACGCCTGCCGTTGATGTGGCGGAAGTAAACGCAAAACCCGTTGACGCCAAAGCAAACGCGAGCGCTCCGAAAAAAGCTGCTGCAGAACGCAGCCCCTATGACGACGCGTTGCCGCCGCCGTATAAATCGATCCAAGCCGGTAAAGGTGCAAGCGTCGATACAACAGCAACAGCGTCCGCATCGACATCATCATCTGCCAAAATGGCACCAGTGGTAGATGGCGCGGCGGCTGAGCCCACATATAAACGCGGCTCCACCGCTTCAACCGAACCCGCGGAAACGCGCGCAACGGGTGTTTACAAGGACCTTGTGAAACAAGGCGGCGGCGCAATCGATCTGCCGGGCCTGACTGCAAATGTTAAAAATGACATTACGATTGGTCAAGAGCAGCAACCTGCGCGTCAAATTGCAAACCCGGCAATATCAATGCCGGTTGATAACGGTCCTGTTCAGTTGGCCATTCAAGGCGGTAAATCTTTGCCGCCGGAAATGACGGCGCAAACATCGACGGGGTCCGTCACGGCTAAACTGCCGCAAGCGCTTGCTGAAGATCCTGTCGTTCCTGCCGTTCCGGTAGAAGCGGTTGAGACGGAAACGAAAGCATCCGCACCTGTCGCGACTTCATCTAGTTCGGAAGCTGCGCCTGTTGCCACGCGTCCGGCTGACTCGCTTTCCAGTAATTCGTCTGTAGCACCGACGGCTCCATCGCCGGAATTGCGCGGTATTATTCAGCAAGCGATTGCCGCTGAAAAATCCGGGGACAAAGAAGGCGCAGTAGCCTTGTATCAAAAGGCCCTCGAGTTTGATGCTGTTGAAGGTGACGGTACGCTGGATCGCGGTATGGTGTATGACCGCATCGGCGCGCTGCGCGCTCAGTAATGGATAGTCTTTATCTTCTTGAATCTAACCCGGCTGTCATGGCCGGGTTATTTTTTGTCTTTGGTGCCTGCATCGGATCATTTTTGAACGTGCTCCTATACCGCATCCCTCAAGGGCGCGAGTGGGTGAAAACACCAAGTGCTTGTCCCAAATGCGGCCATGCCTTATCTGCTGCCGATCTTATTCCGATAGTGTCGTGGGCTTTCTTGCGCGGGCGTTGTCGGTATTGCCGTGCCCCAGTGTCAAAAAAATACCCGCTGGTGGAAACCGCCAGCGGGCTTAGCTTTGCCATTTTAGGTTGGCTTATCTTTTAGCCATCAACGCGGACAACAAATCCGGCATCGGTAGAACGATCGTGTTTGTTTTGTCACCTGCAATATCCGTTAGCGCCGATAAATAACGGAGTTGCATGGATTCCGGACGCTGCGCCAAAATGGTGGCGGCTTCGTCCAGTTGTTTGGCGGCTTGTAATTCGCCTTCGGCATTGATGATCTTGGCGCGGCGTTCGCGCTCAGCTTCAGCCTGGCGGGCGATGGCGCGAATCATCGAAGGATCGATATCAACATGCTTGATCGCAACAGATGTGACCTTAATACCCCAGCCTTCCGTCGTGGTATCTAAAAGTTCTTGCAAGGACGCATTCAGCTGTTCGCGTTTGGACAGCATATCATCCAAATCATGTTGCCCCAAAACAGAACGAAGCGTGGTTTGCGCGACTTCGAGCGTTGCTTGCAGGAAATCTTCCACTTTGATAATCGCATCGGCTGGGCTCACCACACGGTAATATACGACGGCTGAGACGCGCACCGACACGTTGTCTTTGGAAATAATATCTTGCGACGGGACATCCTGCGTGCGCACGCGGATATCAACACGCGTCATGTTTTGCAGGAAGGGGATGAGGATGATTAGGCCAGGGCCGGATGTATGTGTATAGCGGCCCAGAGTAAAGACAATCGCGCGTTCGTATTCGCGCATGATGCGTACGGAGGTGGCGACAAACAGCGCCGTAGCAAAGAACAGAATGATAATGAGTTGAATCATAATTTATGCATCCTTCTTTAAGATAAGAGTGAGATTATCACGCGATTGAATAATAACGATGTCGCCCGGGACCAGGCCTTCAGGTCCGGAAGCTGCCCATTCTTCACCATCCACGCGTACGCGACCCGAGGTGCCGGTCCATGAAATAACCTTGGCCGACATGCCGGGCATAATTTCTGCCCCTGCGCTAATGCCCTTTTTCAAAGTCTTGCGTGTGTAAAGAAAACTCGCAGCCAAAACGACGACACCAATGATACCAAGGCCGATCAACAGCGGCATATTGACGGGGATACCGTAGAATACATCGTGACCGTTGAGCATCACGATGGCTGCGATGAAGGACCCCACACCGGCAAGGCCAAGCAAACCGAAGGTGGGCACAAAAGCCTCGAGCGCCATGAAGGCAAGGCCAAGGATAAAGAGGACGAGAATAACCAGATCTGTTGTCATGGCTTTAAGTTAGGCCGTTTTGGCCAACCTATCAACCACTGCGGCAGCCATGGCATCCGTGCCCACCACTCTGCAGCCTGGAGCGCTGATATCCGCCGTTCTGATGCCATCTGCCAATGTTTGTTTGACGGCTGATTCCACGCGCGTGGCGGTATCCGCATCGTTTAAGGAATAACGCAGGCACATGGCGAAAGACAGAATCATAGCCAGTGGATTGGCTTTATTTTGGCCTGCAATATCCGGCGCGGATCCATGGACGGGCTCGTACAGGGCGGCGCGCTTGCCATTTTTTTCTGCACCTAAAGATGCGGATGGGAGCATCCCTAAGGATCCGGTCAGCATGGCGGCCGCATCGGATAAAATATCGCCGAATAGATTGTCGGTCACGATGACATCGAACTGTTTAGGATTGCGCAGCAGCTGCATCGCGCAATTATCAGCATACATGTGTGATAATTGTACATCACCGAATTGTTCAGCATGGAGCGCAGTTACATCCTGGCGCCACATTAAACCAGATTCCATGACATTGGATTTTTCGACGGAACAGAGTTGGTTTTTGCGCGCGCGAGCCAGATTAAATGCGATTTCGGCCACGCGACGAACTTCATATGTTTCGTAAACTTGTGTATTGATGCCACGGCGATTCCCTTGGCCTAAATCTTCAATTCCGCGCGGCTGGCCGAAATAGACGCCGCCGGTCAGTTCACGCACGATCAAAATATCCAGGCCGCGAATAATCTCAGGTTTCAAAGTGGAGGCATCAATAAGTGCATCAAACACCAGAGCAGGGCGCAAATTGGCGAATAACCCCATATCGCGGCGTATCGCTAGTAGTCCTGCCTCCGGACGTTTATCATAAGCGACATCCGCCCATTGTGGACCGCCGACACAGGCGAGCAGCACGCCGTCAGCCGCCTTGCACGCGGTCAAGGTTTCGGCAGGTAAGGGCATGCCAGATTGATCGTAGGCTGTGCCGCCGATCAATCGTTCTTCATATATGATACCACCCACTGCATCG
>DATCRN010000223.1:0-2585 GCA_036568945.1 Alphaproteobacteria bacterium
CAATACCCGTGGCCGCATCAATGGCCGTCACCTTCACGACGCTGCCCAGCGTTTTGAATTCCAAAAAGATTTCGCGACCATTCAAAGAATCTTTTGTTGCCATAGACTCCATGATAGAAAAATGTATGCCCGCTGCAACCCCCAGGTTCAATCGTCGCGCTATTTTGATCCGGTTAATCGCTTATCCGGTGCTTTTTTATGCGGCGGCGGTGGCCAGTATGTACGCGTATCAACGCTCCCTCCTCTATTTTCCCGACGCTAAAACCTATTCCCAAACCTATTACAGCGTGGTGGGGTTCGAAGATGTTACGGTGACCACCGAAGATGGGCACGAGCTGACATCCTGGTACGCGCCGGCCAAGCCGGACAAAAAAACCATTCTTGTGTTTCACGGCAATGCCGGCAGTTTCCATTCGCGCGCGCATGATTTTATGCCGCTCGTGAATGCCGGCTACGGCGTTATGCTTGCTGAATATCGCGGTTATGGCGGCAACAAAGGAACACCCACGGAAACAGGTCTTTATCAAGATGCCGATGCTTACGTGCATTATTTACTCGACGAAAAAGGTGTGTCGCCCTACACGCTGGTGTTATATGGGGAATCTTTAGGGACCGGCATTGCAACCGAAATGGCTGTGCGTTATCCGGATATCAGCGCACTTGTTCTTGAAAGCCCTTTCACATCAATGGTCGATATTACTGCGCTTCATTATCCGTATATTCCGGCGCCGAATTTGTTGGTCCGCGATCGCTACGACACAATCTCTAAAGCGTCGCAGATTAAAATGCCCACGTTGGTTCTGTATGGCGACCACGATGTTGTCGTGCCTGGCGACATGAGTCAGCAAGTGTTCGATGCCATCACAGCCCGCAAAGATGTCAAAATCATCCCTAACGCCGGACACATCGAAGTCCGCGCCCATGGCGGGCTTAAAGCCCTTCAGGACTTCTTGGAAACCCTACAATAAAAATTGACATAACTCTTTATTTTTATGTATGGTCCCCGCCATGACTGATGCGCAAAATTCGACCGTCCCCGTTATCAACGCGAGCGACCTTTTAGAAAAATTCCTGGATTATCAGAAGGAATATAACGGCAAAGTTGTCGGTGCGAAGTTCGGCGCTGAAATTGCCGACGATGAGAAAGCCGTGCGCGAAATTGCGCGCCAAGCCTCCATCATGTGCCGCACGCATATGGGCCCTCTACTCTTCTTCGTTCACGGCGGTGGTTTGGTTATTGATAAGGCGCTTAAAGACGCAAGCATTACCCCAGAAAAAGATTTGAAAACTGGATTGCGTATTACCGATCCGAAAACGATGGAAATTTGCGATCGCGAGCTGCGCGCGCTCAACGGACGTCTCGTTCGCATTTTCAATTCCGTGAACCAAGACGTATGGGCACACGGTATGGCTGGATATGACGGCGGTTTGCTTTCAGGCATCCCGCTAGATCCGGAAAACAATAATTTCACCGGCAACATCACCAAGGTAAACACAAAATTGTTGTCCAAGCTTATGAACCGTAGATCCGGTATTAACATTCCGATGATCTATTCTATTTGCCACAGTTCTGAAGCGGGAGCCGCAGGCTATCGTATCAATGTGAACGCGGATAATGCAGCAGCCGCTGTTGCCGATGCGATGCAAGCACGCCGTATGCTGTTCCTAACCAATTCTCACGTGCGCGATAAAAACGGTGATCCGATTTCGAAAATCAACGTCAACGACGTCGAGCGCCTGATTGCCGACGGCACCATTACCGATGGTATGATCCCTAAAGTGCGCGCAGCGCGCGATCTTACTTTGAAACTGCCGGCTGATGGCGGTGTCGTTATTCTAGACGGCAAAAAGGCGCATTGTATGCTGGACGAATTGTACGGCACAGGTGGCGGTTCACTCGTCACGCGCGATAAGGCACCAACGCTCTCAATGTAATCAGTTCCCCTGTGGAATGCTGCCTGGAACAGGGACTTTATCGGCTACCCAAGCGGCCGCTTTGGCTGTAACGGGTTTGGCCTTACCTGGAATTGGCGCGAATAAACGTTTGCGCGCATCCACAAGCACCACACCACATAGACGCGACATAAACGGCGCCAAATATTCCAAAATCGGTGCGACGCGACGGTTATACCAGACAAAACGCAAGGGCGGCGCAAGCAACGCGCCTGTCATACGGTCCAACGTAAATTCCCGTTCGCGCAAAATTTCGTAAAGCTGTCCCGATGTAAACGGACGTCCGTGACCGAATGGCGTTTTTTCCGCGCGCGCCCACAAGCCCGTGCGATTGGGGACCACCAGTAACAAACGCCCTTCGGGTTTGAGCACACGCCACGCTTCATCAAGTACGGATGCAGGATCAGCAGCATATTCCAATTCATGCGCCATCACGATCAGATCAAGGCTCGCGCCAGGTAGTGGCCACGATCCGCTTTCGGAAAGCACACAGCGCTGTGCGCCGCCTGTGGGCCAGGCAAGCGCGCCCATTTGACCCGGCAAAATCACAAACGTTTGCGCGCCACCCGATGACGCACTCTCAAGATACGGCAGCGTATATCCTGCGCCGGCGATGATCGCCCCCTGCATAC
>DATCRN010000224.1:0-7610 GCA_036568945.1 Alphaproteobacteria bacterium
CAACCACATAGTGGCATTCAGATTCGACAATTGAAAGGCGGGACACGGTTTGTCCACACGGCATCCTTATATAGAGGCACTGACCTGGCATATCGACGAAGAGGCCGATATTGCCATTGAAGAGGCGCCGGTCAATCGCCTGAAAACGCCGCCAAGTTTGGGGTCGGTTTTGGGCACCCCTGCCAACGAACCAGGTCTGGCCACGCAGGCACCTGCTCCATCGCGCATTATACCCGCGCCGATCAAAGGACCTTTTTCACAACATCAGCAAGATGCCATTGCCGCGGCAAAAGCTTGCGCGACGCTCGAAGATCTTGAAAAAGCAATCCGCGCCTATGACGGGTTGGATGTCAAACGCACCGCCACCAATTTGGTGTTTGCGGACGGAAATAAAAACGCGCGCGTGATGGTAATCGGTGAAGCGCCGGGTGCCGACGAAGATCGACAAGGCAAACCCTTTGTCGGCGTGTCGGGGCAATTGCTGGATAAAATGTTTGCGTGCATCGGACTTGCGCGCACAAACGAAGATCCCGCTGCATCTCTTTATATTTCCAACATTTTAAATTGGCGGCCACCGGGAAATCGCACCCCGACCGAACAAGAGATCGCTTTAGCTTTACCTTTCATTGAACGGCATATCGCATTGATTAAACCACAATTTGTTGTCGTGGCAGGCGCAACGGCTGCCAAATCGATTTTGAATATGAACCAGCCAATTTCGCGTCTGCGCGGCAAATTTTATTCATATAATCCTGTGACGCCCGGCATTTTGGATGGAATTGATCCCTTCGCATGCAAAGTTATCCCCACTTATCACCCGTCCTTCCTTTTAAGAACGCCTGCCCAAAAACGCCAGGCATGGCATGACCTTTTGACCCTTCAAGCGGAAATGAGCGCCTCTTAAGCGCCGCATTATCAAAAATCCCGCTTGGCACGGACTCGACTCTTAAAAATCAGATGTTTACGGTCCTAATCACTATGTTGTTGAACAGGCCATTGAAACGGATGCTCACTTTAAGTGTCTGTTTGTGTCTAACCGGCGCCGCATTTATCAATGCCGCGTCAGCCCGGACGGATGCGATCCCACTGCCTAAACCCGCATCTTATGCGGCGAGCGATGCTACCGTCGATTTGGCGCAAATTGATATCAGCGCCCTGCGCCTATCGGAGCGTGACATCGGCCTTTATCGAAAAATTTTCAGCGCCATGGCGCGTGGTGATAAAGCGACAGCTAAATCTCTTTCCAATTCTCTCAACGATAAATCATTGCTCGGGTGGACGGGCCTGCGCCGTCAGCCGATTTTAACGAGCGCCGTCAGCCCTGAGCAAACGACCTTAAATTATATTTCCCCATTGCCGCGCGATGCAAAACAGGTGAAGGCGGCTGCGTTGGTGAAAGACCGCGTCACGCTTCACATCCGCGCCGATCGCTTGGATTGGGCAAAAGATTCCATTGATGTCGCCTTAAAGAATGGCGTCATCGATCGCATTGAAGCGGCGCAACTCAATACGACGCTCGCGGCCTCACACCTCTATATGGGTGATGATCAAGAAGCCCTGCGCCTAGCCCATTTTGCACTGCAAGTCGCGGGCCAGCGTACACCGGAAGCTGGGTGGATTGCGGGCCTCGCCAGCTGGCGCATGAAAGATTATACGCGTGCCGCGCAATATTTTGCTTGGGCGCCGCGGTCGCCTTATGCAGGGCCTTGGCTTCGCTCCGCCGCAGCCTACTGGACGGCAAGAGCTCTTACTAAAACCGGACATTATCAACAGGTGAGCGCCTGGCTTATGGAAGCTGCGAAAAATCCGCGCTCCTTTTATGGCCTGATCGCGACGCGCAGTCTTGGCGCAAAGTTCGATTTCAATTGGGCCATCGCTCCGTTCAATGAACGTCATCAAGCGATTTTGAAATCGCAACCAGGCGCGGTACGGGCGCTGAAACTTGCGCAAATTTCTCAGCTGGATGCAGCACGCGCGGAGTTATCGCTTACACAAGCGGAAATGCGCCCCGATTTGCGTGAAGCCCTCGCGGCACTTGCCGTTGCGGCGCTCAAACCCGATCTTGCGATGCAAGTCGCCGACATGTTGCAACACCCTTTAGGCGGGCCGTTGGATATCGCCCTTTATCCCGTATCGCCGTGGCATCCGAAAGATGGGTATCGGGTGGAGCCCGCCTTGATTAACGCCTTCATTCGTCAAGAATCGCGTTTCAAACCGGTCGCTAAAAACAAAGGATCGGGTGCCGCCGGTCTCATGCAAATTATGCCGCGCACAGCAAAATCGATTGACCGGACTGCCGCGCGTCAACTTGCCGATCCGGAAACCAGCATCACGCTGGGTCAAAAATATTTGGAAGATCTTCTAAGCATGACGGATGGCAATTTGTTCGAAGCAGCGATCGCCTATAATGCAGGTCCTGGCCGTCTGTCGGAATGGAAAGACCGTTTTGCCGATGTGAATGATCCGCTGCTGTTTATCGAACTGATCCCCTACGGTGAGACGCGGTCCTATGTCGAACGCGTGATGGCCAATTATTGGATTTATTCCCTGCGCCTTGGCGCCGATAAAACCGGCGGTGTTGCGACCCTGGATGCCGTGGCATCTGGTCGTGTCGCCCAATATGCCTATGCCGGCAACCGCGATTCCACCGATATCGTGATGGGTGCTGCGGCGTCAGCCGATATGGCATCGGCCCGTTAGGGCTACTTTCCCTTCAAAAATCCAACCTAATCCTTGCTTTTACGGCCAAGCCTTGCCAAAAATGGCTCGTTTCAAACTTTTCAGATACTTAAGGGGTATTACCGATGGTTTCGGTCAACGACATCCGTAAAGAATTTACCGACTTTTTCGTCAGCAAAGGACACACGCATGTGCCCTCGAGCCCATTGGTCCCGCAGAACGATCCGACGCTCATGTTCGCGAACTCCGGCATGGTGCAATTCAAGAATGTTTTCACCGGCAACGAAAAACGCCCCTACTCGCGCGCGACCACTGCGCAGAAATGCGTGCGGGCCGGCGGCAAGCATAATGACCTCGACAATGTCGGTTATACGGCGCGTCACCATACGTTCTTCGAAATGCTCGGCAATTTTTCCTTCGGCGATTATTTCAAAGAAGACGCAATTGCTTTTGCGTGGGAATTGATCACCAAAAATTACGGCATGAAGAAAGACAATCTTTTGGTCACCGTGCACATCACGGACGAAGAAGCTGCCAGCATTTGGAAAAAAGTCGCAGGTTTTTCTGATTCCAAAATCATCCGCATTCCGACCAACGACAATTTCTGGATGATGGGCGATTTTGGGCCCTGCGGTCCGTGTTCGGAAATCTTCTTCGATCAAGGCGATAAATTGCAAGGCGGCCCTCCGGGGTCTCCGGACCAAGATGGCGACCGTTTCCTGGAATTCTGGAACCTCGTTTTCATGCAATTCGAACAAGAACCAGACGGCAAAGGCGGATACAACCGCAAACCGCTTCCAAAACCTTCCATCGATACGGGTATGGGCCTGGAGCGTATGTCTGCGCTGATGCAAGGCAAATACACCAATTACGATATCGACTTGCTGCGGTCGATCATTATGCATGTTGCCGACATCACGGGTGTGAACCCGGATGGTCCTCAAGCTGCATCGCATCGCGTGATTGCTGATCACTTGCGCTGCTCGGCATTCCTTTTGGCGGACGGCGTGATGCCGTCCAACGAAGGACGTGGTTACGTCCTGCGCCGTATCATGCGTCGCGGTATGCGCCACGCGCATATTTTGGGTGCGAAAGAACCGCTGATGTACAAACTCGTCCCCACCCTCATTTCGATGATGGGCGATGCCTATCCGGAACTTAAAACCGCTGAAGGATTGATCACCGAAACGTTGAAGTTAGAAGAAACACGCTTCAAACGCACACTGGAACGCGGTCTGTCGATGCTGGATGATGAATCATCCAAACTCTCCAGTGGTGGTACCTTCCCCGGTGATGTAGCATTCAAACTCTATGACACGTTCGGATTCCCGATCGATTTGACCGCCGATGCGCTTAAAGCCAAAAACATTTCCGTCGATATGGATGCGTTCAATGCCGCGATGGAAAAACAAAAGGCCGAAGCGCGCAAATCCTGGGCCGGTTCCGGTGATGCGGGCAATGAAAAAATTTGGTTCGAATTGGTTGAAGAATGCGGGCCTACGGAATTCCTTGGTTATGCACAAGATCACGCCGAAGGTAAAGTGCAAGCGATCGTTAAAGACGGGGCACGCGTCAAATCCGCCAAAGCGGGCGAGACCGTGTGGGTTGTCGTCAACCAAACGCCATTCTACGCCGAATCCGGCGGTCAAGTTGGCGATACAGGGTCAATGAATGGCGAGAAATTCAAAGGCCATGTGCATGATACGCACAAACATTTGGGCAAACTCTGGGCGCACCAAGTGCAATTGACCGAAGGCACGATCGCAGAGGGTGATGCCGCCGATCTGTTGATCGACGTCAAGCGTCGCAACGACATCCGTGGTGCGCACTCCGCTACGCACTTGCTCCATGAAGCCTTGCGCCGCCGTTTGGGGACGCATGTCGCGCAAAAGGGCTCTTTACAATCCGAAGGCCGCACGCGTTTCGATATTTCGCAACCTGTGCCGCTGACGGCGGAAGACATCGCGATTGTCGAAGCCGAAGTGAACGACCGCATCCGCATGAATACACCGGTCACAACGCGTATTCTGCCGCTGGATGAAGCGCGCGAATCCGGTGCGATGGCGCTTTTTGGTGAAAAATATGACAGTGAAGTCCGTGTCGTTTCAATGGGCGGTATGGATCAAGGTGCCAACAAGGAATATTCAGTCGAACTTTGTGGCGGCACGCATGCACGCGCCACGGGTGATATCGGTGCATTCCACATTATTAGTGAATCCGCCGTCTCCGCCGGTATCCGCCGAATCGAGGCAATGACGGGTCATCAAGCCCTTGCCTACCTCGCAGGTCGCAATACGCTACTGCAACGCACAGCATCCGCGCTTAAGACAAATGCAGAAGACGTGCTGCAACGTGTCGAGGCGTTGGTTGATGAAAAGAAACAATTAGAAAAAGAAGTCTCAGACCTACGCCGCAAATTGGCAGCCGGTGGCGGATCATCCGGCAGCGCGGGCAGCGATTTCAAAGACATTGGCGGCGTGAAATTCACATCGCGCGTTTTGCAGGATATGCCTGCCGGTGATTTGAAGCCGCTCGCGGACGATCTTAAATCCAAATTGGGATCGGGCGTGATTGCCCTCGTCGCCGTCAATGAAGGCAAAGCATCCCTGGTGGTTGCTGTCACCGACGACCTGACCAAGAAATTCAGCGCGGTCGATCTGGTCAAGATCGGCGCCGAAGCCCTTGGTGGCAAAGGCGGCGGCGGCCGCGCCGACATGGCTCAAGCCGGCGGGCCAGATGGCACAAAAGCCGACGATGCCGTCAAAGCCATCGAAAGCAAACTAGCGGCTTAATTTAAGAAACTAATCTCGTTCTAAACCGTTAGACCATGGAAACCCCTATTTTGAGGAGGAAACCATGTCCAACGAAGAACGATCCGGGCCGCTTGACCCACTTGCCATCCTGTCCAAAGTGCCGGAAGAGCGCAAAGAATGCGTTGAAGCCTTAAACCATCGCCTTGGTTTGCTGGAGTAAGCGCTATGGCTTCGCAAAACCCACCTCAAAATATGCATTATGGTCTTGGTCAACAATCGGACGAGCCGACCAATTTGCTTGAATTGCTCGATGGTATGGAATTTCCGGCGTCCCTACCCGAGATTGTCGATTACGCGCTCGACCAAGGTGCGTCCGAAGATACATTGCAGGAACTGCGTGGGATGCCCGATCGCGATTACGACAGTCTTGAAGAAGTGAACCGTTATCACAACAAAATCGAAATTTTGCCCGGTGAAGCCGCTGAGGAAAATATGTTCGGATCCGAAGATGCACCGCCATCCGAACTCCCCACCCAAGTGCGCGACAAACCGGTGATCGTACAAAGGAGGTAGTCATGCCCCGTACTCATATCCCCCTCGAAAAAACACCCTTGCCCGGCGCGATGATGCCAATGGCGTTTGAAAAGCGCATGGTTCCCCCAGAAAGCACCAAAAAGGCGCATCACAAACCCGGCATGGTCGATGACGCGGATAAAAAGCAAACGATACCGATATGATTACGACGCCTGTTACCAACACGAACCCGATTAGTCCGAAGCCAGCTCCCCTATCGTCGCCTGCTTGGGAAGCTTTGAAGGGTGTTCAGTTTCCCGTCGATATGCGCGGGCTCATTGTTTATGCGCGTGAACGTGGTGCAGATAATAATACCCTCGCTGCGATCGCAGGGTTGCCTGACCGCACTTACACCACACCCCGTGAAGTGGCCAGTGCCCTTGGTATTGATGATAACGTCACCGGATCTGCCAATATATGGTCACCCGCCGGATCGGAAGAATTGGCCGGCGAAAGGAAACCACGCAAAAGCGCTTAGGGTTCTATCACATTAACAATAGGCGTTTTGAAATTCGACTGCGCGTGATTGAGTGGCGTAGGTACAGGCTATACGACGCACATCGTTGGTATCGATTCCAGCCCTACCAGCATCATCAAAGGTCCAACGGTCCATACCGCTCACAATCACTTGTGTCGAGAAATTGAACACATAGCTTATTTCCGGACGGCCTTCGACCTGGTCAATCCGAGTAACCATGCTGTTTTTGAGGTCAAAGGTGTAACCATGTTCCACCGGTGTCATGGCTTGAACAATGGCATCCCCGCCCACACTGTAAGCAACGATAGCGGAAAGACCAATGGCGGCACCAGCCGCTGCGAAGATGACACGAGGTTTCATAAGTTGGTGATACTGACTCGCTGATCCCGGGTCAAAAAATCAAATAAGGAATTTTTTAGGCAGGCTTATACGTGCGGAGCCGAACCACACCCTTAAGGATGCGCGACATACGCGCGTTCTTTTCAATCACATGATAGGACAGCCACGTAAACAGCAAGACCAGCGGGATGGAAATGAAGATGAGCAGTGCCATTTCGCCCAAAGTCTGCGCCTGGAAATGGCCGATCATATAGACCAAGCTGATTTCGAGCACACCAAAATGCCAGAGATAGAGACTGTATGAATACTGACCTAGAGTCAGCAAACCTTTGACCACCGGAAGATCGCGCATGGACCGTACCATAGGCTCGCTATTTAAAAACATCAGAAAGATGCCAAGACAGCCCAAAGCGCGGACCAATAAAATATTGATATCATAGACAGCATCGAGCGCGGCAAAGATGATCACGATCAGAGTGGATGCTGCCAGGATAGTCAGGCGCAATGGCAGACGTAGCATAGGGAAGCCATAGCGTCGGTAGAGGATGTACATAGCGACACCCAAACAAAATTCGCCAACCAAATACAAAACATGCGAATAAAAATGATAATGCAGCCAAAACACAGTGGCAGCACAGATCGCGCCTAAAATTTTGAGCCAATAGGATCTCGTAAAAACGGCTAGGGCCGCAAATGGCAATGTGAAATAGGCCCATAACTCAAACGGCAAAGTCCACCCGGCCGGATTCCATTCATTGCTGTAGGCAAGCATGCTGCGGAGGAGCAAG
>DATCRN010000225.1:0-3358 GCA_036568945.1 Alphaproteobacteria bacterium
GGGTAGCAAGGGTTTGCCCACAATGTTCTTACGGATAAGGCGCTTTTTTCTGGCTATATTTTCCAAAATATGCAAATTTGGCCCCCATCAGCAAACTTAAAAAAGTGAAGACTTGAAGTCATGACGACCAAAGAGGGGACAGGCATGCGCCAAAATGCAACCGCCAGCACACAGACGAATGTTCAAGATGCAAAAAATCCTGCACCGAACAAATCCGCGCCGGCAAAAACGGAAACAGTCAGCACGATGACACAACCCAACACGCAAACGCGCCCCTTTGCGATCAGCAACACAAATTACGGCACACCCGCGCACAGTGACGCGATCAAAGCTGCGCTCGATACGCTCGGCATTAAACTTATTAAATCTGAAGCAGAGCGTGAAGTTCTTAAAAAATTGGTTGAAGAGACTCGTTCTTCGCAACAACGTTTAGAACGCGAGCTCATGGAAAACCGCAAGGAACTTTCCGAACAGCGCCGCAAGATGGAAGAAGCGAATAAAGACGCTGAAGCTACAAAAAATCGTCACGAACGTTTGGAAGAACGTCTACGCGAAAGCCAGGCCAACGCGCTGAAACTGACGCGCAAGCTTGAAGTTGACGAACAAAAACGCACGCGTCTTGCCCGCCGCATGGAACGCCTTGAGGCCGTTGCGGAGGAAGCGCAAGCCGCCCTGCAATCCCGCGCAATGGTATTGCTGACCGATCAAAGCCTGGCCGAAAAATCCGGTATGCCAATGCTGGCAGCAGCTGGGCCGAAATTACCTGCACCTGCTGGTGCCATGATTGGTACTGTTGATCAAAACGGCAACAGCGTTGATTTGGATGCGCCGGTTGCGCCCTGGTGGAAAACGCCTCTGCAACTTAATACATCTGTTGCCGCGATCGCTATCGTCATTGCCCTCGGCTTTGGTTTCATGATCAGCTCCAGCACGTCATCCAACAACAGCGCGGTTGCTGTTTTGCAAGACGGCAGCCTGGCGCGTATCGATTTCGCAACCGGCACGTTACAACCGCTGCAACTCTCTTTGAAAAAATTAGATCAATCGGAAGTTGCTGCCGAGACGCCGAACGTGTCGGAAAACGGTCAACCTTTGCCGCAAGCAAAACCAACGGCTGAACAAACACAACAGGTCCCGGTTGATTCTTCGGCCCCTGCGCGTGATGAATCACTCTCGGGTAATTTGAAAGAACTGCAGGACAAGGCATATGCCGGTGTGCCTGAAGCACAACATGATTTAGCCGCTCTGTATACAGCCGGCTCCGGTGTCAAACAGGATTATAAACGCGCAACCTATTGGTTTAGCCAAGCGGCAAACGCCGGTATCGGTAATGCTGCTTATAATCTAGGTGTCTTAAATCATCAGGGTCTGGGCACGGAAAAAAACATCGACCGCGCGCTTGATTGGTACCGTATTGCTGCGATCGAAGGCCACCCCGAAGCCCAATATAATCTGGGTATCGCCTATATCGAAGGCATTGGCACAAAATACAACCCACAGCTGGCTGCCGGATTCTTTAAATCCGCTGCAATGCTCGGCATTGCTGAAGCTGCCTATAATTTAGGTCTGATCCTTGAAAACGGATTGCTAGCGGAACCAAAACCGAACCTCGCCTTGATGTGGTACCGCGTCGGCATGGAATCCGGTTCACAAGAAGCAAAGAATGCGCTGACGCAACTGAGCACGCGCCTTGGCCTTACGCCTGAAAAAGCAGGTTTCCTACCAGATGGCACGTCTTTATCCAAGCTGGTTGTAAAGCCGGAGCGTACGGATACAGTGAGTGCCGCAACAACATCTCCTGATCTGTCCAAAATCATGCCGGATTTATCCGACATGATCCCGAACCGTGATCAATTGATGACCGCACAAATTCAGGAGCAACTCTCTCGCCGCGGTCTGTATGACGGTCCGGAAGATGGAGCAATGGGCCAAAAAACGGTCAGCGCTATCAAGACTTATCAAAAGTCTGAAAAACTGGACGCAAAAGGTGAGCCCACACAGGACCTGTTGATGCATATGCTAAAACAAAGCGTGACTGAGGAGCCCGCGTCAAACTAAGACGCAAGATTTAATCCACGCAGTAGAATAAGCCGCCGACAGATTGTCCGCGGCTTTTTTTGCATCTTGCGCGCTTTGATAAATACCAAAGCAGGCGGACCCGGATCCTGATAAACGCGACAATACGCAGCCATCTTGCGCGTATAGATCATCTAAGATGTTTTTGATGATCGGCAGTGCCTTGATCGCCACTTCAGTGAAATCATTTTGCGTGCTTTGTAAAAACTCTAAATCAATGCGATTCGGCTTTGCTATCGCATCGTGGAACGATTTGCCGCTCTCCCGATATGCCGCATACATTGCAGGCGTAGATAATCCCTGCCCTGGCCATACTAAGACTGCGTGCAAAGGTTCCATTTTGATCGGCGACAAAACATCTCCGATGTTTTCCATCCATTGCGCCATACTTTGCAAACTAACCGGCACATCGGCGCCCAAACCTAGTGCCCGCTCTGGTGCATCAAGATACTTTAGAATTGCTGCAGCATCCGCAGATCCGCCGCCCAGACCCGCACCAGCAGGGACGGTTTTGGTAAGTCTTACGGCAATCGGTGCGCCGGCAGCCGCACGCGCAACAAGATTGTCATTGCCCGTAGGCGCATGTGCGGCAAACGGACCATCCAGAGTTAAAGAAAAAGCATCGGCTTGTGCGATTTCCAGCATGTCCCCGATATCGGCGAACGCAACCGCCGACTGCATCAAATGGTAGCCGTCCTCGCGGCGACCCACATAATGGAGCATCAAGTTGATCTTCGCGGGTGCAATAATTTTCATTAGGTTTCTCTTTAGCATTTGATGCTACCCTTTAATAGCCATGAGCCTCGATAATCTCGCCACCCGTTTTCAAGACAAGCTGAAAAATCATCCTGAATTTCGCGCCACCGTGAAATTTGATATGGGTACGGACGGTATTTTACATGTCGATGCCACCAAACGACCGTCAGTGGTGACACAGGCTGACGGTGAAGCCGCCCTTACCCTTATTCTAACTAAAGATTTGCTTGAAGGTTTTATAAGCGGTGCGAAAGACCCAAACGTAGCGTACTTGACGGGCAAGCTTAAAATTCGCGGACCTATGGGGCTCGCTATGAAGCTGAACGCTCTTTTAGAAGACTAAATACCCCCATCACCAGGACCAATGCTGCCATCGTGAACCAGAAGATGGCGTATTGTTTATGCTCATTGCGAAGTGCGACTGCGACCGGCGCAGGTTCCAAAGCCGGATGATCGGCCTTATCAGCAAATAACACCCAATGCGCTTGGTCCGTGCGTTTATAGTCCTCCAAAATACCGCCGCGGC
>DATCRN010000226.1:0-3275 GCA_036568945.1 Alphaproteobacteria bacterium
CACGTATCGTGTGCGTGTACATGGCCGCTTGCTACCCGAGCAAATCAAACAATTAAGCAAAGGCGTTACGGTTGACGGTGTCACTTATAAAGGTGCCAAAGTTACTGAAGACCGCGCGCCCACGGGTAAAAACACCTGGTACACCATTGTCCTAACCGAAGGGAAAAACCGCGAGATCCGTAAGCTGATGGAGCATTTCGGCTGTGTGGTGAATCGCCTGATCCGCACGCAATACGGTCCCTTTAATTTGGGGGATTTAAAAGAAGGCCAAGTCGGTGAAATTCCTGCCAAATATGTGCAAAAGCTGGTCGATGACCTGAAAGAGCGCGGCATTCAGATTTAAACATTGACTTTGCAGGGCAAATCCCGTTTTTTAGGCCCGCTGTAAAGCAAAGCGTGGAAGGGTGGCGGAGCGGTCAATCGCACCAGACTGTAAATTTGGCGCCTTCGGGCTACGCAGGTTCAAATCCTGCCCCTTCCACCACTAATTTTAAGTCGAGATGTTTGCGGCAGGTTTTGAACCTGCAATGAATAGAGCGCGCTTCGTGCGCGCCGGGGGTTCAAATCCTGCCCCTTCCACTACTTTACTCTTTAAGATAGAGCCATGCTCAACATTCTTCTCACCTCCAAGAACATTGATTTGACAGCGGCATTTTATAAAGCGCTTGGTGAAACCGTGACTTCCGAAAAACATTCGGTCGGCCCCGCGCATTTTTCTTTGGGTGAAAGCACGCCTGAAATTTATCCCGAGCGCAAAGATCACCCAGATGAAACATTGGTGATCCGCATCGAAACGAAGGACAGGCTGGAAGATGTTTTAGACCGCGTCGCCTATGTCTACGACAGCGGCCATAACGGCAGCATCATTGACGGCAAGAATCAGCGCAAAATTCTGCTGCTGGATCCTGATGGCCGCAGTGTTGAAATCGTGCAAATGAAAGGCCCGCATCCATGAAAAAAAATCACGGCTTCTTGATATCGCTTTTGTGCGTTTTTATTTTGGTTAGCCCCAGTTTTGCGCAAGACGCTGCGCCACGCTTCAAAGCCATCGCCTTCGATTATTTCGTGATCTTTAATCCAGACTCCGTAATCGCTAAGGTAGAGGCTATTTTTCCTGGAAAAGGCAAAGAATTCACCAAGGCATGGCGCGCAAAACAATTTGAATATGGTTTCTTGCGTTCTATTACAAACAAACACGAAGATTTTTTCAAAGTGACGGAAGATGCTTTGGTTTACACCGCGCAATTGATGAAACTGGATCTGACAGAGGACAATAAAAAGAAACTCTTAGACGCCTATCTGACATTAGAACCATGGCCCGATACGATTGATGCCTTGCGCAAGCTCAAAGCATCCGGCATGCGTATCATCACTATCGCGAATTTCAGCCAAGACATGTTGCGTGCTAATGCTGATAACGCAGGAATTACTGATTTGTTCGACGAGCTTTTAAGCACGGAAGTGAACGGTACCTATAAACCGGATGCTGCGGCCTATGAGCTCGGCAGACAACGCCTTGGCCTTAAAAAAGATGAAATCTTATTTGCCGCGTTTGGTGGCTGGGATGCCTACGGCGCAAAATCCTATGGATATCCCACATACTGGGTAAATCGTTTTAACCTGCCGACTGAACAGCTTGGCGTTCAGGCCGACGCTACATCGAATGATTTCGAGGGGCTTTTGAACTTTATATTTGCACCAAAACCATGAAAAATTTTCGTCCTAAAAATAACAAATCACCGCGCAACGCGCCCAAGGGTAATTTCCGCAAGGACGATGCGCGTAAAGACCGTCCGCGTAATAACGACCGTCCCAAAAAAGATGACGTCAAGGCAGAGCTCCCTAAAAAAGAATTTAAACGCTTTAACCGCGATGATCACGACAACAGCGCTCAACGCTTAACCGGCCCTGTGTTGTACGGTTTTCATGCCGTACGCGCCGCTATCCTTAACCCTGCCCGCCGGGTCTTGCGTATTCTAGGCACGGACGAAGCGCTAGATGAATTCCGCGCCACGATGGACGCCGCGAAAGAAGCCGACTTAAAACGTCCAAATGTTGAGACCATTGATAAAGTGAAACTTGATCGCATGCTCCCCACAGGTGCAGTGCATCAAGGTATTGCTGCGACCGTTGAAACGCTCGCCACACGCGATGCATCGGACTTGGTTGGCGATTTGGATCGCAATGAAAAAGCCGTATTCGTGATCCTCGATCAAGTGACTGATCCGCATAATATCGGCGCGATTTTACGCTCCGCCGCCGCGTTCGGCGCCAAGGGCGTGATCATGCAAGACCGTCATACGCCCGATATGACCGGCGTAGTGGCCAAAGTCGCATCTGGTGCCGTGGACGTGGTGCCTATTGCACTCGAAACCAATTTATCCCGTTGCATCGAAATGCTTCAGGACAATGATTTCTTTGTGATCGGATTGGATGAGCGTGGCGATGATATTGGTGACCTGCCGGATTACGACCGCGTCGCCCTGGTTTTGGGTGCGGAAGGCGACGGCATCCGCCGTCTGGTCGCGGAACACTGCGATAAATTGGTATCCCTACCCACCCAAGGGCAAATCTTAAGTCTTAACGTTTCAAACGCCGCGGCTGTGGCTTTGTACGCCACCCGTCACAAAAATTGACAGCCAGCGCTAGCAGTTCTAGTTTTACGAAAAATCGTAAAAGGATATCCATCATGTCATCAGCCGCGCTGCGCGCTTTTAATGTCAAAGTTCAAAAGGCCACTTTGATTCCAACCGGTGAAGATTTTCCGGATGGCGCTTGCACGCCTATCGTGATTTCAAACGGCAACATTTTCATCAACACCAGCGGGCGGGCCTTCAAACCGGAAAGCTTTGTTGATTTCACCAAACGCTTTTCTGCTTGCTACGCCAAATCGCAACATGACGGCGTATGGACGATTTATTATTCGCATCACGGCGACAGCATGGAAATGGTAGAGCACCTGCACAATAAAAATCACCTGCCGGGCCATACCTATTCCGTAATCAAAGCCTTGCTTTCTTCAAACGACATCACGGATAAACAAGTTGGCAAGCTTTTCTACGATTACGCAACAGCGGACGATCAGCACGCCATTATGACGCACAAAAGCGCGCCGACTAGAAATGCGTCCCGCACTTTCGATTACGCCGGTGGCTGATTTAAAGCCAACGCTTAATCTTGAAATACACGTAAGGCCCGATGGCTGAGAAGAACATCAGCACAAGCGCGACCGGGTATCCGAAATGCGTGTGCAATTCCGGCATATGATCGAAGTT
>DATCRN010000227.1:0-2395 GCA_036568945.1 Alphaproteobacteria bacterium
GTTCACCGCCGTAATGAAACTCTTCCCCTGCGAACATATTCCCCTCGAGCGAAATCTGTTCGTTAAGTGATAGCTAGCTTCACAAAGGACGTCAATTTTAAGAAAGGTTAAAGGCTGCGCCGTCATTGCGGACCGCCACATTTACGTTTGGCGAATTATAAAGCGGCACCGACAATTGCAGATTATGCGCATCACATTCCCAACCGACCATGTTGGGCGTGTAATCCGTGCGGGTATGATGCGTGTAAAAACCGCCTTTACCCACTTTGTGGTAAATCATGTAACGATGGACATTGGTGTTGCAAAAACCGTGTACTTCCTCGCACTTTGCCTTGTCGTTAAACGAGATTGATGTGCCGAGGCCTTTAGCGACACCAGTTGCGATATCGAATGATTTTTGACAATCCTCGAGCGGATGTTTGAGGGCACAATCGGCAACACTGGTGTGAATTTCCACGGCTCGGCCATCATTCAAGAGCGCGATGTTTTCTTTGAGTGCGGCGGCGTTATTAGCCGCGACAATGCCGCCGATGACGACAACGGCAGCAAGCGCTGCAAGACCAAAAATGGCTGTAAGACCTTTTACACTTTCATCATCCATAGGCAGCTCCTTAAGACAGATTGAACGTGGCACCATCAGCACGCACCGCAATATTGGGAGCGGGCGTGTTGTAGAGGGGGACGGAGACTTGCGGGTTATCGTTCAGTGTCTGCCAGCCCACCATATGCGGCGTGTAGGAATAGGACGTGACCGGCATATAAATTGGTATGCTGACATCGCCGATCTTGTTGTAGCCAATAATGACTTGTGTGGTTGTTACATGTTCCGTGCAATTGCCGTGCGCGGCTTCGCAATTTACGCGGCTTCCATAGGATAAGTAGGTGCCCAGATCTTTTGATTGGTGCACTGCTTTATCGAAGGAGATTTGGCATGATGTGCCGTCTCTCAGTTTGACGGTGCAATCTTGAACGGATCTGTAGATTTCAACTTGAGCAGGGCGGGCATCGAGGGTTGCGTAATCTTTGGCCGCAGCTTCAGCATTGTTATTGGCAATCATGGCAAGGGGAGCAATTACGGCGCCGGCGACGATGATTAAGGCTGCTGCGGCAGAGCCGAATGTTTTAGTAAGGGACCAAGCTTCGCTACCTTCCATCATCCAATCGGTGTAACGATCAAACGCATCGCCTATAAAACCCATGCCTACCTCATCCTCTTTGTTTCCTCACTTTCAGAATTACCGATCTCTATGGAAAAAAGCGACTAAAACATTGTTATTTATGAAGAATAAATTTGTTTTATTTTAAGAATGGGTTGTTTAATATCTTTATACGGTGCTAGGGCACCATCCTCCTTTGATCCTGTCCTTTTGGCTTTGTGGTTTTGCGTCGATAAAGGCCAAGCGTTTGTCGTGAAATGTCTTGTGTCATCGCTGCAAATCTGGTTTCTGTAGGCCCGGAAAAACCTAAGGATCGCGGGCGTGGCGAAATTGGTAGACGCATCAGATTTAGGTTCTGACGGCCTAGCCGTGGGGGTTCAAGTCCCTCCGCCCGCACCATCACGAGTTACACAGTAGGATGAAGGAAACCATGCAGTCGGTTGAAGTTAAAAAACAAGGTTTGAGCGTTGAATATAAAGTGACGGTTCCGGCGTCTGAGCTGAAAGACCGCGTCAACGTGAAGCTCAAAGAATACACCAAGAAAGCCCGTATCTCCGGCTTCCGTCCGGGCAAAGCGCCTATGAATGTTATCGAGCAACGTTACGGTGATGCCGCTTTGGGTGAAGTGGTTGAAAAGGCCGTGAATGACGGCACCAACCAAACCATCCGCGACAATAAATTGCGCCCGGCGACGCAACCGAAAGTCGACATCAAGTCGTTCGAAAAAGACAAAGATTTAGAATTCACCGTGTCGATGGATCTGCTGCCTGAAGTCAAGGTGATGGATGTCAAGAAACTGAAACTGGAACGCCCCGTGGCGAAAGTTGCTGATTCAGCCATTGAAGATGCGCTGAACCGCATTGCGAAAAACAATCGATCCAGCGAGAAAGTCGAGCGCGCTGCAAAAAAAGGCGACATCGTCGTCATCGATTACGCAGGCAAACTGGAAGACGGCACGAGCAAGCCGGGCATGTCATCCGTTGGTTATTCGCTGGAACTGGGTTCCAACAGCTTCATCCCTGGTTTTGAAGATCAATTGATCGGCACGAAAGCGGGCGATGACAAAGTCGTGAAAGTGAATTTCCCGGACCAATACCACGCGGAAGATCTGTCGGGTAAGGGCGCTGAGTTTGCCGTATCCGTCCATGAAGTGCGTGAGCCGAAAGCCGCCGAACTGAATGACGATTTCGCCAAGAAACTCGGCACCGAAGATTTGAACGCGCTTAAAAAAGCGATCC
>DATCRN010000228.1:0-12659 GCA_036568945.1 Alphaproteobacteria bacterium
CACATAAGCTACGCGCTGGCCTGGGCCATGGTAAGTATATTCTCCACCCCTGCCCGTTTCAAAAACGGGGAACTGGGGGTTGAGCAGATCTTCTGCCTTGGCCGACGTACCCGCCGTATATAAAGGCGGGTGCTCCAGCAGCCAGACGCTTTCCGGGGCGGCACCCTTGGCAATATCATTTACCTGGGCTTCCATCACCGCGATGGCATCCTCATACCCCACGGGTTTTTGCCCATAGGTCCATTCGACTTCTGATAATCTTGTCTCCAGCATGACGCCTATGTCATATACGTCCAATGAGCGACAGCCAAGCCATAATGCCCGACCAATACGTCGCAGAAGCGATGGATGCGACGGCGCTTAAATCCGAAGATCATCGCACGCTTTATCATTTGTTGGTCGAAACATTGAATAAAGACCCGTGCTGGGCCATTGATGCGCCGCTTAAAAATAAAATCGTAGCTTTGACCAGACGCGCCAAAACGGCGCTGGAACTGCCGCATTTGTTATATACAAATGCTTCGCCCTATTACGCGCTCCCATTCGACATTCCCGAAACACTGTTATGCGCTGTCATGATGCGTCATGTGGACCATGTCACAAGCTCGGCCCTCTATTTAAAAAACACGTCGCCTGCCTATCAGGAAGTTTATAAAGGCGCGCATGCGTTATATCGCGATCTCCTGACCTCTATCCGCGATTTTAGTGCGACTCAACTCAACTTTAATTTTCAGGCAGCCTCTGAAGAAGTTCGGATGCTGATGATCTTGGAGGCCTATACATCCACGCAAAAATACCTCGCCGAAGTGGAAAAGATGGCCCCTCAGCCCGAGGCCATGCGTCTACACCGAAGCAAAATGAATGCCTTTAGGCCGGTGATCCGCGATATGACCAGCGACCTAGCCGATTTATATCGAGAAAACTTGCGCAAAGTGGACCAGATGATTGAAGCCGAACCTTCGCTGGACGGTTCCCAGGGCCTCAAAGGCGAGCTTGAAACAGCCTATACGCGCAAGGGCAAACCAACCCATTTAAGCCTGGTCCGTTGATTAAGCATAAAAATTGCTTCCCTTGGTGCGCCGCACCGTGTATCCGTGTGGACACTTAAGGGCGGATTTGTTAGTCCTTTGGGCGAAAATTAATCGTGATTCTAACGGTATGTTAGGCGCTCGTGGCGGAATGGTAGACGCGCAACGTTGAGGTCGTTGTGGGGTGACCCGTGGAAGTTCGAGTCTTCTCGAGCGCACCAATCACGATAAATCTTTTACTCTAGCCCTTTGGACTCTTAATGGACCGCAATCTGCACGACGCAGCCCTCGAATATCACAAAAAACCAACGCCGGGGAAACTCGCGATTAAGGTCACGAAGCCGATGACCTCGGCGCGCGATCTGTCGCTCGCTTACTCCCCTGGTGTTGCCGCTGCGTGCGAGGAAATTGCCGAAAATCCGTTAACCGCGCTTGATTACACCAGCCGCGGCAACTTCGTCGCCGTCATTTCCAACGGCACCGCCGTGCTTGGTCTCGGCAATATCGGTGCGCTTGCCTCCAAACCGGTGATGGAAGGCAAAGCCGCACTTTTTAAAAAATTCGCCAACATCGATTCCTTCGACATCGAAATCGACGAAACCGATGTCGATAAGCTGGTCGACATCATCGCGTCGCTGGAGCCGACTTTTGGCGGTATCAATCTGGAAGATTTTAAAGCGCCCGAATGTTTCGAAATCGAACGCCGCTTGCGCGAGCGGATGAAAATCCCCGTCTTCCATGACGATCAACATGGCACCGCCATCATCGTGGGCGCCGCGTTCACCAATTGGATCCGCATGTCGGGCCGCAAGATGGAAGAAATCAAATTGGTCGCCAATGGCGCAGGCGCATCCGCGATCGCTTGCCTCAATATGCTGGTGCAACTGGGCCTGCCCAAAGACAACATTACCGTCTGCGATTCCAAAGGCGTGGTCTACAAAGGCCGCACGGAAGGCATGGACGAATATAAGGGTGCCTACGCTGTTGAAACCAATGCACGCACGTTGGGCGATGTCATCACAGGCGCTGATGTATTCTTAGGTCTTTCTGCCGCTGGCGCTGTCAATCAAGACCAAATTAAATCGATGGCCGCAGCGCCTCTCGTAATGGCGCTTGCTAATCCCACCCCGGAAATCATGCCGGAGTTGGTAAAAGAAGTGAAACCAGATGCTGTCGTTTGCACAGGCCGTTCCGATTATGCGAACCAAGTGAACAATGTTCTGTGCTTCCCATTCATCTTCCGTGGCGCGCTTGATGTTGGTGCGACTGCCATCAACGAAGAAATGAAAGTTGCCTGTGTGAAGGCTATCGCTGATTTGGCGATGGAAGAAGCCTCTCATGAAGTGCTCGCCATTTACGGTTCCGAAGAACTGACCTTTGGTCCTAATTATATGATCCCCAAACCGTTCGATCCGCGCTTGATCGTCAATATTCCAATGACCGTTGCCAAAGCCGCGATGGATACTGGTGTCGCCACGCGCCCGATTACGGATTGGGAAGCCTATCGCGATCGCCTTACACAGTATTTCTATCGCTCCAACATGCTGATGCGCCCTCTCTTCTCCCGCTCCAAAGCGGCGCAGAAGAAGATTGTGTATGCCGAAGGTGAAGAAGACCGCGTCTTGCAAGCCGTGCAAACCTTGGTCGATGAAAAACTCGCTCGCCCAATTTTGATCGGTCGTACCAAGGTCGTCGAAACGCGCATCAAGAAACTGCGTTTACGTCTGACCACCGGGAAAGATTTTGATTTGGTGGATCCAGAAGACGATCCGCGTTACCGCGATTACTGGACGCATTATCACGACATCATGGAACGCAAAGGCGTATCGCCGTCTGTTGCTAAACTCGTCATGCGCACCAACCCGACCGTCATTGCCGCGATCATGGTTGCACGCGGTGAAGCGGACGCACTGATGTGCGGTGTGATCGGCCAATATCACGATCATTTGCGTCATATCCAAGACATTATCGGCCTTAAGGAAGGCGTCGATACCGGCGCTGCTTGTGTGGGTCTTGTTACATCTCGCGGCACGGTCTTCATGACCGACACACATATCAATCCAAACCCATCGGTCAGCCAAATTGTCGAAATGACTTTGATGGCCGCGAAAGAATTGCGCAATTTTGGGATCGAACCCAAAGTGGCGCTGGTGTCGCATTCCAATTTCGGCACCAACAATCACCCAAGCGCGATTAAAATGCGCACGGCCTTGGCTGAAATCCGCTTGCGCGATCCAGACCTTATGGTCGATGGCGAAATGCATGCCGACTCGGCTCTGTCTGAAGATATTCGCAATATCGTGATGCCGAATTCCAAACTCAAAGGCATGGCGAACTTGCTGGTCATGCCCACTTTGGAAGCCGCCAACATCACCTACAACGCGGTCAAGATTATGACCGAGGCGGTGCCCGTCGGTCCGTTCCTGCTCGGTTTCGCCAAACCCGTGCATATCGTGACCCATGCGATTACCCCGCGTGGACTCGTGAATGTCAGCGCCGTTGCCGCCGTGGGCGCGCAAAGCCTGTCCGCTGCGGACGCGCCAACCCTCTAAAAAGATTAGCCTTTATAGCCGCCCAAGGGTAAAACCTTGGGTGCTATGTCCGATCAACGCACCCTTGAGGACGAAAATCAGGACGCGTCCTACGAAGACGCGGTACAGCCTGCTTTATTCGTTGAACACAGTCCGACCGATTCCGATCTGTCGGAAGACGTGGTGCTATCTGACGAAGCCATCGAGAGCATCTTAACCGCGCTCGATGACTCGCGTGATGAAGATGTCCATGCGTTTTTGCTCGAACTGTCGCTGGCTGACCGCGCCGATCTTCTCTCCAAAATCGGTGCTGAAGATCGCTCGTTCTTGATCGACCGTTTCCCGGATATTTTTGTCGCTGATGTTTTCTCTTGGCTATCCGAAGATCTCGCGCGTCAAACGCTGCAATCTTTACCCGCCGCGCGTGTCGCCGCGATGCTTTCCACTTTGGAATCGGACGACGCCGTTAAACTGATCGACGATTTGTCGCCATCCTTCCAAAAACAAATTCTGCTCAAACTCTCCGCCGCCGACCGTCAGGCGGTCGAAGAAGGTTTGACGTACCCTGATGATTCCGCGGGCCGTTTGATGAGCCGCGAGTTTGTAGCAATCCCACGCTTTTGGACCGTCGGTAAAACCATCGACTATATGCGCGAAGCGCACGAGGAATTGCCGGATGATTTTACAACTGTCTTCGTGATCGACCCGATGTATCACGTGGTTGGCGAAATTCCCTTAAACCGTATCCTGCGATCCAAACGCGCGACCAAAATTGAAGATCTGACGCTTGGTGAAAACCACCCAGTTCCGGCCGATGCCGACCAGGAAGACGTGGCGCTCATGTTCTCCCGTGATGGTCTTACCTCCGCCCCCGTGGTGGATGATGTCGGCCGCATCATCGGCGTGATCACCATTGATGACGTCGTGGAGGTTATTGAAGACGAAGCGCAGGAAGATATTTTGCGCTTGGCAGGTGTCAGCGGTGATTCCGACTTGCACCGCGCTCTCCTTCCTACCACCCTGTCGCGTTTCTGGTGGCTCGCCATCAACCTCGCCACCGCCTTCATCGCATCGGGCGTCGTCGGTATGTTTGAAGCGACCCTAAGCCAAGTCGTTGCCCTTGCCGTTCTAATGCCCATCGTCGCCGGTATGGGCGGTAATGCAGGCACTCAGACACTCACCGTCGCTGTGCGCGCGCTTGCGACCAAAGAACTCTCCCGTACCAACGCGGTGCGGACCGTCATCAAAGAAACCGCTGTCGGTTTCTTAAACGGGTTTGCCTTTGCTATCATTACCGGCGCTATCGCCGCCTATTGGTTCGATAGCGAGATGCTGGGGATCGTGATCGGCCTTGCCATGATCATCAATTTGGTGGCCGCCGGCCTGTTCGGCATCATGATCCCCTTGGTGTTGGAACGCATAAAGGTTGACCCTGCCTTGGCTTCCGCCGTCTTCTTGACCACTGTCACTGATGTGGTTGGATTCTTTACCTTCTTAGGGCTCGCCTCCTGGCTGATGCTGTAAGTCCTTAAAAAAGCCTTGTTTTTCCTCAATAAACGGTCATCTTAAGGGACTTAAAAATGGCTAAACGCAGACGACGCTACGATGATTTTGATGACTCACCCCGCAAAACGGGCGTGATCGGATTCATTTTTAAATGGATGTTCGTGCTCGCAATCTGGGGCGGCATTGCTTTGGGCGGTGTTTTGCTGTGGTACGGCAAAGATTTAGTGGCGCTCACCAAAAAATCCAACTTCGAACGCAAACGCAATGTCGTGGTACTCGCCAATGACGGCCAAACCGTGGTTGCCAATTACGGCGAGTCCATGGGCAACCGCGTCTCGGTCAAAGAATTACCGCCTTATGTCGGCAATGCCGTGATGGCCATTGAAGACCGCCGCTTCTATTACCATTTCGGTGTCGATCCAATCGGCCTTCTGCGCGCGATGGTCATGAACTTCCGTGAAGGTCATGTCGTTCAAGGCGGATCAACCATTACGCAGCAGCTTGCCAAAAACCTGTTTTTAAAACCTGAACGCACGCTTAAGCGGAAGATCCAAGAAGCGATTTTGGCCGTGTGGTTGGAAATGCGATACACGAAGGAAGAAATTCTAACTGCCTATTTGAACCGCGTTTATTTCGGTGCTGGCGCCTATGGGATCGATGCAGCATCGCATGTTTATTTTGATAAAGACGCCGATCAATTGACGTTGGAAGAAGCCGCGATGCTGGCAGGTCTTCTCAAAGCCCCTTCCCGCCTCTCACCCGATAATAATCCGGATGCTGCCATCAACCGTATGAATATGGTGCTGGCCGCGATGGAAGATGCGGGCTTCCTTGAGAAAAAAGATGTCGAGGAAGAAAAAGGCGGCAAACCCACCCCGCCACGCAAGCCAATTAATTTACGCGGCACGCGCGATGGCGCACGTTACTTTGCAGATTGGGTCGTCGATCGTGCCAACGATCTGATCGGCCTTTCCGGTGCAGATCTCACAATCGTCTCCACACTCGATGCGAAACTGCAGAATAAAACGCAAAGCGCCGTTGAATCAGGTATCAGCACTTTCTTTAAGGACGCGAAAAAACAACCGCAGGCCGCTGTGGTCGTTCTCGACCGCGACGGTGCCGTGCGCGCAATGGTCGGCGGTCGCAATTATCGTGACAGCCAATTCAACCGCGCAACGCAGGCAATGCGGCAGCCTGGATCGTCCTTCAAACCGTTCGTGTATCTTGCCGCCATGGAAATGGGCTGGCATCCCGGCGATTTGGTCGATGATGCGCCGGTCAATTTGAATGGTTACACGCCCACCAACCACGACGGCCAATATCGCGGGCCTGTACCGCTCACGCAGGCTTTGGCGCTATCCATGAACGCCGCAACCGTAAACTTAGCCGCTCAAGTCGGTGTACCGGCAATCATCGATGCCGCGCAACGCGCCGGCATTACATCCGAGCTCGTCCAAAATTATTCCGTCGCCTTGGGCACATCCGAAGTGACGCCGCTCGAAATTGCATCCGCTTATGCAACGATTGCGAATTACGGTATTCAAACACGTCCTTACGGCATTTTAAGCATCCGCGATGGTGGCAACGAAATGCTGTATCAACATGAAAATCTCGATTTTCCCCCCGTGCTAGACGGTGAAGCGTGCAAACGTTTGATCGCGATGATGCAGGAAGTTGTCTTCCGCGGCACCGGTGGTCGTGCTTATCCGGGATTCACCGTCGCGGGTAAAACCGGCACATCGCAAGACTATCGCGATACATGGTTTATCGGTTTTTCCGGCGCCGCTGTTGCAGCCGTATGGGTGGGATATGACGATAATACATCCATGCATCGTCAATATGGCGGTAATGCACCTGCCGAAATTTTCCGTGAAACAATGAAGGCCGCGCAAGAAGGCCGCCCGGTCGTAGCGCTCACTAACGCCAATCCTTACGAAATGTCTTTTGGCAGCACGTTCGCCACAGAAGGCATTGGCGGTGTTTTCTCCCGCTTATTCGGTGGGGGTGACGGCCCGGCACAACCGCGCGAGCAAATTCAATGGAGTCCGACGCATCGCATGCAGCCGATTATAGATGATCGCAAATTTAATGATTAAAACTTAACGCCCGACATTCTCGGCGTGCTTATCGTAGTAGCGTTTGCACGCATTGCGAATTTCAGTGAGAAAACTTTGCCCGTGTGGGTTGGTTTCGTCTTTAATTTTTAAATCCATCAATGTTTTGACGACTTTTGTATAGGCTTCGATGATATCAACAATGTCGTTGTCGAATTTTTTAACGTCTTCCAAAAATGTCAGGACGAAGGCCGAGACGCGGCAAATCATCAGTTCCTTGAACATGCCTGAAACCGATTTGATGTTCATGAGCGGACGCACAATGCTCGGCAAAAATTCCTCGCGCTGATAATTGATTTTACGCGCCTCTGACAAAGTCCCTGTCACCTCATCCAGATATTTGCGTAGTTCCGGCATAATATCTGTCTGTACATTGTTCATATAATCTTGTGCTTTGGTGATGACATCAGGATCCAGCTGGCCTGTCCCGACGCGCTGTTGCAATTCATGGTCCGCTTTATAAAAGCGTGGGAAAGATTCCCGATGTCCGTATTTATCTTTCTTGGCCATGACTTTCTATTCTTCCTCACTACGCTTTTCCGGACCGGAATATTCCATGGCGGCGCGACGGCGGCGGTCTGGGCCGAAAAATACTTCTGTTTCCACAAAGTCGCGCGGATGATCAATGACATAGGTGAGGCGTCGCGCCAGTTCGTTGGCGGTAAAGGGCTTGACCAAAAATTCGGTAACGCCCTGGTCGCGCGCTTCGGATACGCGAGATGCGGCCGCATAACCGGTCATGATGATGATGGGCACCGTGCGTTTAGGTGAATCAGAATTGCTGCGGATCCAACGGATCATTTCCAACCCGTCAACATCATTCATTTCCCAATCGGTGATGATGATGTCGGGCCGTTCGCGCACATAGATGGAGTAACCGGCTTCGCCATTGGTCGCTTCGAAGACTTCACGGACGCCTAAATATTTGAGCGTGTTCGCCACGACCTCAAGCATCGGGACGGAATCTTCAACCACCAAGACGGAAAGTTTCTCGAATTTATAAGGCATAGAGACGGGTTTTCCTCAACGAATAACCGTACCATATCCTTGGTTAAAAAAAACCCTAAACCCTGATGTTTTGTGGCTCCTTTGCGCCGTCGACAAGACTAGGTAAAAAGGCATAAACATCATCGCCAAGATCGCGCCAATGCTCGGCTAACTCCTTATAGGATGGCGGCACTGGAACGGGGCTTGGGCTCCTACGTAGCAAATGCGCATCGGCATGGTCCAGGAAATCGCCTGGCAGCGCGAGGCGTGGGCTACGTAAGCCCAAATCGACAAGAACGCGGGTGACATAAGCATCCGAATTCTCGGTAATGTCAGCGGCCTGGTGAATTGCACACAGGACGCGTACTTCCATGCGACGATGGGGGTCCGTACGCAGGGCATGAATAAACGCCATATAAATGTCTTTACGTGATGCATCCGTATGATCCGCAAGTGTCGGCAGCACAACGGATGTTAGTGGACGATAGCGGTGGGATGTGCGGGTGGTGGTATACAACGTGGTCATTGTTTTAAGCCTCCCTTGTCTCTTTTTAAGGCGAACTTTTGCCGCCCGATAAGACAAGCGTGACAGGTCGTTTCTTAACAAGATATGAATCCGGACGCATCGTACGATGCAGCCTGTGGATAAGTATTTCTATGCCTTTGGAATTGCTGCGACAGCCAGCTGATCGACCCGTTCGTTCTCGGCATGACCCGCATGCCCCTTTACCCAGGTCCAAGTCACTTTATGCGGACGAATCGCGGCGTTGAGTCGTTCCCACAGCTCCTGATTCTTGACTGGTTTCTTATCCGCGGTCTTCCACCCTCGGGCCAACCACCCCGTCATGAATTTGGTGGCGCCATCCATGACATATTTAGAATCCGTGTGGACCACGACCGCACACGGCTTTTTAAGCGCCTCAAGCGCCATGATGACAGCCGTGAGCTCCATACGGTTGTTGGTGGTGGCCATTTCGCCACCCGACAATTCCTTTTCTGTTTTCCCGTGCACCAACAAGGCTGCCCAACCGCCAGGACCGGGGTTACCGCTGCATGCGCCATCGGTATAAATATTTACTGTGGCAGCGGACATTCGGTCTCCATCTTTACAAGATATTCATTTGGGTCGTGTTTTTTGACATCTGCATCCGCGGGCGTAAACACCCAATCGTAAAGCCGCGTCGAAAACATGCGTAAGGCCGCCGCGCGTCGCACGACCTCCCAAGCACCACGCTCAACATCGTTTAAGACCCGTACGCTTTCATATCCCTGGATCAACCCTACAAGACGCGCATCGATCAAATCATTGGCTGTATCAAAGCACCAAGAATTTACGCCAACCGCAAGGTCGTAAACGAAGGCATCACGGCACGAAAAATAAAAATCAATCACGCCGGAAAGTTTATCCTGCTCATCGAAAAACACATTGTCCTGGCATAAATCCGCATGGATTGCGCCACCGGGCAGCAGACTATGATCCAAGGCACCGAAATCACGCAAGATCGGCGCGACAACAGCCTCCGGCATCATCGTTCCATCATGCTGGCGCACAGAATCTAATAATTTACGCCAGGTATTAATCCCGACCGGGTTATCGCGCTGCGCTGTATATCCATGTGATGCTTTATGCATCTGCGCAAGCGTCACACCAAACTGTCTACAATGATCCGCTGTAATTGCATCACGATGCAAATCTTTGCCGACCAAATATTCTGTCAGTGCTGCAGGCTTACCCATCAACATTCCCTGCCCTAGCACATGCGGCACCTTTAGATCCTGTTCTGCCAAATGGCTCATGAAACCGAATACGAATGGCAAACTCGCCGGATCAATCCGCTTTTCAAAGATGGTCAGGATGTAACGACCCTTGGTCGTGAATAGATGATAATTGGTATTTTCGACGCCTTGCGTGATGCCTTCATGGCGCACATAGTCGCCAAGATCGTACCCGCGCAAAAATGCGGCGACGTCTTCGGATGACACTTGGGTGTAAACAGCCATAAGGGAAGCTTACGCAGCTTCCAAGGACCGGGGAAGACGGAAGGTGACGTTTTCCTCCCGGATTGTCACGATTTCGACCGACACGTTAAATTTGGCGCGGAAAGCGTCAATCACTTCTTCAATTAAGACTTCCGGGGCGGATGCACCGGCCGTCAAGCCAATGCATTCAGGGTTTCCGACCCAATCCCAATCAATATCCGCCGCACGTTGGATCAAGGTCGCTTTGGGACAGCCGTAATTGGTTGCGACCTCGACCAAGCGGTTGGAATTGGATGAATTGGGGGCGCCGATCACCAACAAAAATTCAATTTTCTCGGCAATCGCCTTAACTGCTTCCTGGCGATTGGTGGTCGCGTAGCAAATATCTTCGCGACCGGGCCCTACGATATTGGGGAAACGTGTCTTCAATGCCGTCACGATATCGGCCGTATCATCAACCGATAAGGTTGTTTGTGTGGCGTATGCCAAATTATTTTCGTCCTTAACCGCAATCCGCGCGACATCTTCCACCGTCTCAACCAACAGGACGGACCCTTCAGGCAATTGTCCCATCGTGCCGAACACTTCCGGATGGCCTGCGTGGCCGATCAAAATAATTTGGCGTCCGTCTTTCGCATGACGTCCCGCTTCGTTGTGTACCTTAGTCACAAGTGGACAAGTCGCATCGATGGCATACATGTTTTTATTTCTGGCTTCGTCGTGCACTGCTTTCGCCACACCATGTGCAGAAAAAACGACGGGGCGGTCATGATGGTCTTGTGGTATCTCATTTAATTCCTCCACAAAAATCGCCCCCTTGGCACGGAGGCCGTCGACCACATATCGGTTATGGACAATTTCATGCCGTACATACACAGGCGCCCCATGCTTTTCCAAAGCGCGCTCGACGATTTGAATCGCGCGGTCCACGCCGGCGCAGAAACCGCGCGGCGCCGCCAAAAGGATGGTTAAATCAGGGGTGTTCCCGGTCTTGTCCATGCCCGCAAGATAAGGCAGACTCTTATGAAATGCCAGCGTCTGATTCGTTGGCCCGCCATATTTTCACCTTTGTTCTTCTTTAAGGAGTAGCCCATGCGTTTATGGTCCCTTCTGATTATCAGCGTTTCCGCTCTGACCCTGTCCGCCTGTTCCACTATGCCGTGGAGCGACGAAGGCACAACAACCCTGCCCGGCGATAAAAAAGAAACGGTTGCAGCCGCCAAGGCCGTCCCGGTTAAAGCATCCGCGCAGGAAGAAAAAGAAATTATCAATTTAATGGGTGGAGAAGCGACGATCGAGGCGCCTAACCCGGAAGATAACACAGATACAACCGCAGCCTCCGAAGAATCCAAATTGGATGACGCTGAAGATGCTAAGGAAGCAGAAAGCGTAGAACCAGCCGTTGCAGAAGATGCGCCCGCGCCTGCGGCATTAGAGGAAGAAACGCCACCTGCCCCTGCTGATATCGCGATTAAATCCAGCGTACCCGATAGCTGCCCTGGTGTAGAAGTTCTCCCTGACACGAAATCGATCACCTATTTTGCGGATAAGGATGGTCGCCCAATAGGTGGCATGACCGCGCGCGCGCAACTCGTCGATATTAAAGGCGGCTGCGATTACACAAAGGACAGTGTCATCGTCGACATCGATCTGATCATGCAAGGCCATATCAGCGATAAAGGTCGTTATGAAGGCCGCAAAGATTTGGAAGCGTTCATGACCTTCCCGTATTTTGTCGCGGTGATGGATCCAGATGGCAAATTGATCGATAAAAAAATCATGGCAACCGCTATGCGCTTTAAGCCCGAGATCGACGATCTAGATCACGCTGAAAAACTGACCCAAACCATTCCGCTCAGCGATGTCAGTAAAGGTGCGAAATACACGATTACGGTCGGCTTCCAGCTCAATCGTCAGCAATTGGACTACAATCGCGGTGTCGTCTCGAGTAAACCAGTGACGGGTGTTACGACGCCTGCTTCTGCGAGCAAAGCTGAAAAGACTGAAGAAGCCGCGCCTGAGAAGTCGGAAGCTGTAAAATCTGAGCAGAAGACTGAAGAGAAGACGCCTGAAGCAAAGGCTGAGGTGAAAGAGACAAAGCCGGCTGCTGAAGATACCAAGCCCACGTCGACTCCAGCCCCTGCGAAAGCTGAATCTTCTGCTTCCAAGATGAAGCCGATAGTCGATTGACATCCAAAAGCTTGCGCGGTGTTCCGTCAGGCTTGGTTTTGTCGAATTTAATTTCGCCTTTATAACCCGCGATGCGCGCAATCATCTGCGCGAGCTGCGCAATGCTGATATCTTGTCCCGACCCGATATTAATGGGTATATCGCTGGAATAGGATTTGGCCAAATGCACGCATGCTGATGCCATATCATCGACGTGCAAAAATTCGCGCAACGGCTTACCTGACCCCCATACAGTAATAGACGGTGCATCATTCTCGATCGCCTGACGGATCTTAAGCATCAAAGCCGGGATCACATGTGACCCTTGCGCATCATATGTATCG
>DATCRN010000229.1:0-2585 GCA_036568945.1 Alphaproteobacteria bacterium
GGGTATACACCTTAGGACTTATACGATCAAATTTAGGTTTTAAGCGTGGGCTTCTACGCGGTTACGCCCGCCGCGTTTGGCGCGATAAAGCGCGTCATCCGCCTGCTTGATCAAATCTTCGACCGTAAATCCATTGGCGACAGGATTTAAGATAGACGTGCCAAAACTCATGGTGATTTTATGATCTTTACCGTTCATTTTGATCGGCGCGTCCTCAACCGCGCTGCGAATGCGTTCGGCTGCGGTCATAATTTCCCTGGGATGCATGCGTGGCAAGATAATCAAAAATTCCTCGCCACCCATGCGACCTACCGCATCTTCAGCGCGTATCGCGGACAATAATGTGCGCCCAACCGATTTTAATACATCGTCACCGCCGGCGTGGCCAAATGTATCATTAATGGATTTAAAATGGTCGATGTCTGCCACGATCACGCCCAGCGTAGTATGTTGACGTTCGGCCTCAGCCCATTCGCGCTCCATCAGAGTCATGATACCGCGACGATTCCACAGGCGCGTCATCGGATCGACCAGCGCCATTTGCTTGGCATCACTCAACTCTTCCATCAACCCTGCTTGCGTATGCGATAAGTTTGCAGCGTGCAGTTCCATTTCGATCAGGGCTGCCATATCGCGTAGTGTTTGAATTTCTTCAGGGCTGATCTCGCGTATCTTGTTATCGACCGCACACAAAGATCCGACCGCCATGCCATTCGGCGCGCGGATAGGATAACCGGCATAAAATTTAATATTGGGATCATTGGTCACAAACGGATTATCACTAAAGCGATCATCAACAGACGCATCAGACACAACCATTAAATCGCCATTGGCCACGACATGGTCACAGAAGGAAATTGACCGCGGTGTTTCAGCACCCGCCTGAGGTAGACCTTGAATGGATTTGAACCATTGTCGCCCCTCATCGATCAGGGTGAAGCTTGCGATCGGTACGTTCATCAAACGCGTCGTCAGGCGCGTAATACGCTCAAACCGCTCTTCAATCGGCGTATCCAAGAGGCGCAATTGTTTAAGCGTATCAAGGCGTTGTGCTTCGTTTGGTTGGCGTGACGCTTCAGTCATGGCAAATACTCGATATAGGTTTTCTACATGCAAAACATAGGCTTAAGCCTTTAAAGCCATATTTATTTACAGCCATTAGATGGATATTTTGACTTTTACATTTAATTTACATATTATTAATTCTTGGGTTTTAAGCGAGGGTATGAAGCACATGGTTAAGGTTTATCTGGATATTGAAGAAATGGGTAAAACGGTCGATGCGGCTGATGATTACACACAGACCACTGCTTTGATGAACGCTCTGGGCGGCAAAGTTGTTTCCCAACAAACCTATAAAGATAAAACCAATGCGGACGGCACGCCGACCGGCCAAGCCCTCACCTCAGTCGAGGCACAGTTCGGCGATTCTACGGATAAATTATTGATCACCATTGGCGATCACGGATTCTATGTTCTGGATCACGTGCGCAAGTCCGGCACAGGCGCGCATATTATCAAACTGACCAACGACGCATCGAAATCGGTCTATCCGAAAATTGAAGCACGCGCCGAAGGTCCGGTGGCAACACCATTCAACAATAGCGCCTTTAGCAAAATGTCACTCGAAGACATGGATGGCATGTATATGATGAGCGCACGCGCCTCGCACGTCGCCTTCACCATGAACGGCTAATCATTTTATCGGCTTAAATCTATAACCAAACGCGTAGGATCGCCTTTAAGCGTTTTCTGGCTTGCGATCTTTGTGTCGCCTTTCAGCGTAAACACAACAATGCTCCCCTTCCCGCTATCTTGCGCGGTGTAGGATGCAATGAGCGGATTGCCTTTAAGCGTCTCGTCGCGATCGCCTTTCCAAGGCGTGTTCGGCAATTCAACCGTCAGCAATTTTTCCGATGCATCGACGCTTGCGTTATAGGCAACATCTTTGCCACCGACATCCAACACGACGCGAACGCTATCCGCATGCACGCCGATGCGCACATCTTGAACCCCAGATTCTCCGGCAGATGCTTTTGGTTCGGCCTTAGCGTCTGATTTTTTCTCATCCACAACGGGTTGGGAAATTTGCGCCGTATGCATTTCGGCTTCCACAGGATCTGCCATATCGCCCATCAAAGGCGTAGGCTGAAGCCCCGGGCGTTCATGCGGCGCGACAATGGTTTCTTCAACCACCATGGTTTGCGGCATTTCAACCGGTGTCGGGTTTACAACGGGGCCTGCATAAATCAATTTTTCTTGCAAGGCCTGCATACGAATATTCATAGCCTCGATTTCCTGACGCATCATTTCGACGCGTTGCATGGCCATCGCCGTGCCTTGCAAATCATTTTGCAAACGGCCTAGCGTTTCTTCCATGCCGGCCAAACGCGCAATGTTTTGCTGCAGTTCTTCATTGAAATAGACGTTGGTTTTAAGACCGCGCGTTTTCGCAAGCGCCAAAGCCGGGTGCATATCGCGCGTATCCGGGGCAACCGGCGGGGCCGGCATCAATTCCATACGTTGCGGCGGGGTTAGGTCACGCGCCAAACGATCATCGTCATCGCTTGAGCAAGCGCTTAGGC
>DATCRN010000230.1:0-4762 GCA_036568945.1 Alphaproteobacteria bacterium
CGCGAAAATTTAGGCGTGCAGCCGCAAATTTCCGGCCCTAGCGCAGCGCAATTGGGCAGCCTTGAACCTATAAAGATTGAAGGCGGATCGGCCTATCGTTTGAAAATGCCAAAAGGTGCCTTTGTGTATCCTGAAGGCGGCGGTCTGGTATGGCGTTTGGTTGTTGTACCGCAAGATCCAAAATTGCAAGGCGTGCCCGCCGATCGTGATTTCGGAGATTCCGCGAGCGGTCCGCAACTGCATATTCCGCTGGCGGGCGCGACCGGCGTTTTGCGGGTGCCTGATCCGCTGGTCGGTGATGACATGGCGGTTGTTTTGGTTGGCCGTGCGGGTGCGCGTGCACGCAACGGAGAATCCTATATTGATTTCGATTTGATCCCGAGCATTGTCGGCGCGGTTATTCGCCCAAAAGCAGACGGGTTATCGATCGCCGTTCTTCCGCAGCGTATTGATGTGACACGCCAAGGAGGGCTTCGTATGTCAGCCGCGGGTCCAAGCACAGGCGAAGTCACGGTTGCAAGCGCGGATGGCACCAAAAAGCCGGAAGAAACGAAATACCAACCCACGCGCATGTATGATTTCAAAAATTGGGGCATGGGCGGGCCTGCCAATTATCTGCCCATGCGCCGCGCGATCGATGCGCGTGTGGCAACAGCCGAAGAAGACGCCAAATTACCGGAGATCATTGCCGGTGCAAAATTCATGCTTGCACAAGGTCTGCCGCAAGAAGCCAATGGCTTCCTGCAAATGGCGATTAATTATATGCCGCTCTTACGCGAGTCATCGGAATTTCAATCCATTCGTGGGGCTGCGCTTGCGCTGCAAGGACAACCGGATGAAGCGCTTGCGATCTTGCAACAAATTCCGGGTTTGGAAACAAATGATGAAGTCAATTTGTGGAAAGCCTATGCCCTTGCAACCGACAATAAGCTGACCGATGCGCAGCGTACGTTGCCACGCCCGGCCGTTTTGCCGCTCCTCAACACCTATCCGCCGCGTTTGCAATCCATGATGCTGCCGCCGATCATCGAAACGGTGCTCTCGCGCGGTGATGTCAATTTGGCGGAAAGCCTCATCAGCGTATTTGACGAGGCATCGGATTCCGACATCTATCACGACCGCGATCAAACAGTTGCCTACTTCCGTGGTCGTGCCGCGACACTCCGTGGCGATTTCCAAGCGGCAAGCGATTATTTCCGCGAAGCATCGGATGGACTGCAAGGTCCTTATCCAGTCAAAGCCACGCTCATGCTCGTGCAGCGCGGCCTCTCGAGCAAAACCATCGGTCGCGACGATGCGATCCGCAAACTAGAGCGGTTCCGTTTTGGTTGGCGGGGCGATTCATTGGAAAGCCAAGTCTTAGAAAAACTCGGCATGATTTATGTGACCGGCGGCGAACAGCGCCGCGGACTTTCGATCTTGCGTGATGCCGCGACCATGGCGCCGACGCCGGAAGATCGCGATACGTTGGTCGCGGTCATGCAAAAAGCTTTCCGCGAACTTTTCAGCGGTAAAACCAAAGAGAAAATGTCGGCCATGGAATCTGCCGCGGTCGCCTCCGAATTTGCGGAGCTGATGCCTGCGGGCGGCGAGGGGGAACAGATTACTCTGACCATTGCCGATCAAATGGTTGCCGTTGATTTGCTGGACCGCGCTGCTGATATGATCGAGCCAATGGTGGAGCGCACCACGAATTTGAACGATGCACTGCATTACGCGCAAAAAGCGGCGGGCATTCGCATTATCGATCGCCGTCCTGAAGAAGCGCTTCGCGTGCTGGATAAAGCTTTGTCGCGCCAGGATGCGCAAAAGGTGCAATTGCCAGCTAAAGAAGTGCGCGAAATCGCGCTCTTACGCGCACGCGCCAAGGCTGATCTTAAGCGCACCGATGATGCATTTGCGGAACTGAACGCCATTCCGGAAGGCCAAGATAGTTTGCGTCTGATGGCCGAAACCGCTTGGCGCGCGCAACGTTGGCCGGTTGCTGCCGATGCATTTGGCAAGCTTATTAAGATGGCCAATTTGGATGCGACGCGTCCGCCGACGGAAGAACAAGCGCAGATGGTTCTCAACCGCGCGCTCGCGCTCAACCTGTCCGGCAATAATGATGAACTAAGCACGCTCAGTGTCGCGTATGGCGACATCATGCGTCGCACGGATTTATATCGTCCGTTCCAGTTGGTGACGCGCACCGCGCGGGAAGCGCAATTGGCGGATCGCGAAACATTGCTCAAGCTCGTATCGGAAGTCGATTTGTTCACGAGCGTTTTGGAATCCTACAAAACCAAGGGTATAAAACCGACGGCTACTGCACCGGCGGACAAGGCGAAAACGGCAGAGGCCGCCGCCCCGAAGCCGGCCGCTGAGGCCGCCAAGGATGCCGCTAAAGATGCGGCTACGTCCGATAAAAAGCCTGCCGCTAAAACCAAAGCGGAAGAAACGAAGGCTAAGGACGATAAAACCGCCCCGGTTGAACCCGGCCAAGAACAACATTAATCCCGCATTTAGGCTGGACTCCCGGCACCCTATGTTCCATAAAGGGGCAGAGGAGAGGCAATATGAGCAAAATCAATTCGACCAGTGCAAAACAACAATGGGCATTTTTCCATGCTTTTGACGAGCAGGGGACATTCCCGAGCCAAGTTCCGGTCGATATTTTGCGCAGCGCTGAAAAGCTTTGTGCCGAAACGTTCAATAATGCTGCCGAAGCCCGTAATCCTTATGCGATTGGCGGTGTTTTGCGTGAAGCGATTGCGCTTGAACGCGTAGAAAAAACGGCAACCGGACTTAAACTTACACAAGAAGGCCTTCAATATCGTGCAAGTTTGGCTGAATTTATTCGCCAAAATGCTTCAAGCCTTATTCCCGCTTAAGACCTATAGCGAGCGAGGAAGGTTTTAATCGCTTCCTCGACGATTGCTGCACGGTAGGTCGGATCGGCTGGACCACCCAAATTTAACAATCGCCGCCACAGCAACGCATCGGTAATCAGCCCGAAAAACTGCCGAACGGCCACAGTCATATCGGGGATTTTGATCCCCTCTTGAGCAATGCCCTTTTCGAGCACGGTTTCCAATCGCGCGGAAAAAGGTTTCCGCCAGGCATCATTCACTGCCACGCCCAAACCCGGAACCCTATCTCCTAAAGTCACCCCCAAACGGGCAAGACCGAGCAGCATCGGATGATCAAGACGCCGTGCGTACGATCCACCAATTGTCCGAAGGCCATCTTCAAGAGATGTTTCTTGCGCAGGGGCATTTTCATCGCGCATGTCAGCGAGTAAGGCGGTTGCGCCGGACAATAAAGCTTCCTTCTGCGGATAATGTTTGAAAAGAGTCGCGGTCGAAACATCGGCGGCAGCGGCAATATCTTTTAATCCTACCGTCTCAAAACCTCGTTCGACGAACAATGCGAGGGCAGCATTGAGGATCTTCTCACGGCTAAGTTCGGCACGTTTGGCCTGGTAGGCTGGATTGCTCATGTGATTGATTCTAATATACTTTATAAAACAAGTCTAGTGACTTAGTTTATTAGCTGACCGGAACGACTAGAGGTGCTGCGGCCGGCACCACATCAAAGCTTTTGACGAGCGATCCCACCACGAGATGCCAGCCATCGACCAGTACGAAGAAAATGATCTTAAAGGGTAGGGAGATCATGATCGGCGGCAGCATCATCATACCCATCGACATGAGGATGGATGCGGTCACCATATCGATGATTAAGAACGGCAAGAACAACATGAAGCCGATTTCAAAGGCGCGCCGCAGCTCCGAAATCATAAAGGCCGGGATCACCACATGAATGGGCGTTGCCATGGCTGTTTCCGGCGCTTCGGTTTTGCTCATTTCCAAGAACAATTCCAGATCGGCATCGCGTGTGTGTTTGAGCATGAAGGCCTTGAACGGCTCGGCCACACGGTCGATTGCGTCGGCTTCTTCAATTTCTTGGTTCATCAGCGGCTTGATGCCTTCTTCATACGCCGTCGTAAAGGTCGGCGTCATGATGAAGAAGGTGAGGAACATCGCCAAGGATACCAATACCGTGTTCGGTGGGGTTTGTTGTACACCCAAGGCTGTGCGTAAAAATGACAGCACAACCACGATACGCGTGAACGACGTCATCATGATCAGGATGCTTGGTGCGAGTGATAAAACAGTAAGAAGACCGAGCAGTTGGACGACGCGGCCGGTCAAGGTGCCGTCACCTGATCCCATATCGAGGGTAAGTTGCTGTGCCATCGCGATCGGCGCGTAAAGCGTCAGCAAAACACCAACCAAAGCAGCCGCATAAATAAAAAGTTTTTTGCGGCGGGTCATGATGAGGCCTTTGATGGGTTGGATTGGACAAGGGTTTGGCCGCCCGGGCCTAGTACCAAAACATGCTCCGTATCGTCGCATTTCACAAGGGCGAGGCGATGGCGCGCATCGATCGGTTTGATTTCAATCACACTAAGGCGTTTGCCGGACGAAAATCCTTTGCCGCCTTTGCCGTATTTTTTAAGCAGGATGGCCAGAATGCCCATCAGCGACATGACAAACGCAAAGGCAATCACAAAACGCAGGTAATCCATAGCTTCCATGAGCCGGTATGATGCTGGGTTTTTGCCTCCCGTTCAAGCCGCATAAAAAAGACGGGCCTTTAAGCCCGCTTTTGGAATTCCCAAAGTCGCGTTTCAGAGTCCGGGGCGATTATCGTTACGGCGATTACTACCCGTGAAAGCTTTGGCAATAGCACCGATGGCCGTTTGAAGGCCTGCGAC
>DATCRN010000231.1:0-14138 GCA_036568945.1 Alphaproteobacteria bacterium
GTTATGTGCCGCTTAGCGCGGGGACCAAAGCCCGCATGGCTGAAAAAGCCGCTAAAGCCGAAGCTGAAGCCAAAGAGGCTGCCAAACAAGCCGCTAAAATTCAACCCGCTGCCGCTGCGTCGTCTGAGCCTGTCAAAATCCCTGGACCGGTTGTGATTCAGCAATCGCAAGCTCAAGTCCAAGAACCGGTTCAAAAAAAAATGGCCGTAAAACATGCGGCTGGCCCGAAAAACTATGTCGGTCAAATCGAAACCTATAAAGCGCGCGGCGATGATACGTTGCAGTCGATTGGCGAGGCCAATGATCTAGGTTATGTCGAAATTCGATCGGCCAACCCGACATCCGATCCATGGAAACCGGGTGCCGGTACATTCATGATTCTACCCAAAATGCATCTGCTACCCGATGCACCCCGCAAAGGCATTGTCATCAATCTATCTGAAATGCGCCTTTATTATTACCCTGCGGATGGGGGCGAAATTCGCACTTTTCCGATCGGCGTAGGCCGCGAAGGTTTTACGACCCCAATTGGATCGACAACGGTCGTCCGCAAGACAATCGGTCCCGTTTGGCGCCCGACAGACCGTATGCGCCGCGAAGATCCACGCTTGCCGGCGGCCGTGGGTGCGGGTCCAGATAACCCGCTTGGTACGCATGCTCTGTACTTGGGTTGGCCACAGTACTTGTTGCATGGAACTAATAAACCCTGGGGAATCGGCCGTCGCGTAAGCTCGGGTTGTGTACGTATGTACAATTCCTCGGCGGAAGAACTTTACAACACTGTACCTGTAGGTACGCCTGTCATGACTGTACGTCAGCCAGTCAAATTCGGTTGGATTAATGATATGCTGTATATCGAAGCCCATCCGGATGAAATGCTTGCCGATCAGGCAGAACGTTCCGGAGGCGGGGTCGATTATAAAGTGCCCGCTGACATCTTTGCCAATCTATCTCGCGCTGCCGGCAAAGACGCGCGGGAGCGGATTGACTGGCGTTTGGTTCGCGAAGCCTTACGTGAACGCAAAGGATACCCGGTTCCGATTTTGCAGGGTGCCAAAGAGGATGATTATTTCGTGACTGCTGCCATGGAAGCGCGGGTTAACAATGCCCGCTATACTCAACGCGTGCCGGTTGAGGACCTGCGCCAAATGCCGATCCAGCCCGTCGCGCAGCAAGCTGAGCCTGCGCAAACGCAAGAGGCGTCCGTACCTGAAAATACGACCGAAGGCTCCACGCGCCGCAAACGTTTGTCGCGTTTTAATTAAGCCACGCTTTTTCCTACCAAAAACAGGGCCAATCCCCTGTGGATCATTTCCGAAAATAGCCTTTGGAATGGCTATTGTTTTACTGAAATTTTGTTTAAACTCTGCGCTTTGAAGGACTAATCAACCAGATCCATGGCCGCGGACCCAAAACCTCATCCAGCGCAATCGTCGCCAAGACCCGGGCAACGCCCTGTTTCTGGGGCTAAACCGAACGCTCCCGATTATGCGGGCGGCGGGTTAGGTCGTGTCATTATCCGCAATGAATTCTATCGCGACGGCTACCGCACCATGCTGCGCGTAGCCCTGATCGAAGGCATCGTCATTTTGGGCCTCCTGGGCGTCATTTTTGCAATCGTTGGCGCCTATCAACCTGAAAATCGTTATTTTGCGACAACAGAAGATGGTCGCTTGGTGCCGATGGAGCCATTGTCAGAGCCTAATTTGTCAGGTCCTGCACTGCTTTCATGGGCGGCCCAAGCTGTATCCGAAACCATGACCTTTGGTTTCCACGATTACCGCCGCCGTTTGCAAGAATCCTCGCGTCACTTTACGCGCAAGGGCTGGTCGTCTTTTGTCGTTGCGCTTAAAGATTCCGGCATGATTGAAGCGGTGGAGGCTAACCGCCAAGTCATCACTGCTGTGCCGCGGGCCGCGCCGACCATCATTTCCGAAGGCCCTTTGGGCGGCGTTTACACATGGCAGATTGAACTCCCAATGATGGTTACCTATCAGCTGGGCCAGCAAACGCGCAACGTCAGCATGAGCATTCGTTTAACCATCGTTCGTGTGCCGAAGCTGGAAAGCCCCAATGGCGTTGGCATTGAGCAGTGGCTCGCCGCCGGATCGACGGGGGGATAGCATGCGCGTGCAGACTTTCTTAAACCCTGTTTTTCTTGACAAAATGGCTAAAAACACGTCATTTGAAGGCAATAGCAAAAAACAAAAAAGCGCCGCCGAACAAGCCTTTTTGCGTGTATCAGCGGTTTTAAGTGGTGTGTGCATGCCGAGAATTTTGACAGCCAAGCTGACGCTTGCGGCGATGGTGTTTGTGTTAATGACAGGCGTTGCCTTTGCGCAAGCCGATGTCGCGACATCCTCAAGCACGGAAACGACAACAACGGAAGAATTGCCTGTCACGGCAGATGCGCCGCCGGTTGAAGTCGCCGATCCTTTGGCGGAATTCCGCAAGGCGAATGAACAGCCCAAAGCGGACCCCGCGGAAAATCCGCCGGTGCCGACGCCGGGCGGGTTCCAACAGCCGACAGCAGGTGCTGCCGCCAATCAAAATTACAATCTGCAAGACATTGCCGAAGTCACCGAAGAAGAGCGCGCAGAATTAGAGCAAAAGGCGCGTGAAAGTGCATTTGATGCGGCCTTGAACGGCATGATGCCGATGAGCCCGGAACAAATCCGCGCGCTTCTCGATAAATACAAAGTGACGCGCGAGGCATCCGAAAGTCGCATTGGCGGCGCGCCGAAGCCGGAAATCACGGTACAGACCGTTTCATTGGAACCTGGCGTTGCGCCGCCGGTGATTAAGTTGTCGCCGGGTCATGTCACCAGCCTCACTATGATGGATATGACCGGTCAGCCATGGCCGGTGCAGGATGTCAGCTGGGGCGGCAATTTCGAAATCATTTCGCCGGGCGAGGGCGGTCATGTCATTCGCATTTCACCGATGGGTGCAACAGAAGTCGGTAACCTGTCCGTTATGCTGGTAGGCCTTAAAACGCCGGTGACGTTCGAGCTCGAAACGCAACTCGATGTCGTGCAATACCGTTTTGATGCGCGTATTCCTGAATATGGCCCGCTTGCAACACCGCCGCTGATCGAACAAACCGTTTCCATTCAAGCCGGCACTGATAAAGTCATCGGCCAAGTGCTTGATGGCGTGCCGCCTGCAGGCACAGAAAAACTCGCTGTATCCGGTGTGGATGCGCGTACTGCCGTTTATCGTGCAGGCGGATCCATGTATCTGCGCACACCGCTGACGCTTTTGTCCCCTGGTTGGAGCGCATCGGTCAAATCCGCAGATGGTATGACAGTCTATGTCGTGAATAATTCGCCCGTCTTTTTGCTGTCTGACCGCGGCAAAATGGTGCGGGCCGTTGTTGAAGAACAAAAGGTTGTGCAATGAGAACCGACGATTTTGAGGATGACATTGTTCCCGGCGATCCGAACGAGCCACGTCCGGATAAGCAACCAATCGATGTTGATGACGGTGAGTCTTTCAATGAATTCGATCAGCCGTCTGCGCAAGGCGGCAATTCGTTAGGCGAGCTTTGGCGCAATAACCCGCTGATCAAAATCGCTGTCGTGAGTATCGGCGCCGTTCTGCTGATTGCAGGATATTTGATGTTTGGCGGTGGCGGTGGCGATGCGCCGAAATCAACGGTGGGGACGCCGTTGCAACAATCGGAAGCGCCGGGTGCTGCGACAACGCCCGCTTATACGCAGGCAATCAATGATGTTAATCAGCAGCGCTTAAACGCAGCAATGCAATCGGGTGGAAGTTCCATTCCCATCCCAACCGCCGGCAACGATGTCGCTGATACGCAACCCGTGGAAGAAGAGCCGCCGGTGACGTTGCAAGATCCGCTCGCTGATTGGCGCGCGGCTGTGCAACAACCGGTTGAACAAGGCCCTACGCTGCAACAACCGCAACAGGGCAGCGAAATGCCGCATCCCTATCCGAACCAACAGCAGCAAATGGCGCCTTTGGGCCCTGATCCAGAGGCTGTGAATGCGCTCGCGCAAGCAATGAATACGCAAATGGCGGCGATTTTGGATAAGCACAAAATCGATGGCGCAAAAATTATGACTGTAACCTCGGCTGATTATTTTAAACAGCAAGCGGAAGCCAATGGCGGCACGGAAACGGTCGTTCCTGAGGAAGAAGAAATTGAAGAGATTTTAGTGCCAGCCGGTACGATTGCGTATGCGCAAACCTTGACCGAAGCCAATTCCGATGTGCCGGGCCCTGTGCTGGCGCGCATCGCTTCCGGTCCGCTGACGGGATCCCGCGTATTAGGTGATTTCCAAACTACGGAAGAAAAACTGGTTTTGAAATTCAATAAAGTCGTCATTAAAGGCGTAACGTACCCGATCCAAGCCGTTGCCCTTGATCCCAAGACAACGCTTCCAGGGGTTGCCACCGATGTAGACCATCGTTATTGGAAACGGTTCATTTTGCCCGCTGCCGCATCTTTCATCGAAGGCATGGGGGAAGCGATTGCGCAGCGCGAGCAAACCGTCGTGGTGACAGGCGATACGGCCGTGTCATCCCAACCTGATTTGAATACCAAAGAAGAGCTGGCTGCAGGTTTTGCCGAAGGTACAGCCAATATCGCGGATGAGCTGGATGATGAAGGGGACTCGGTGCAGCCGCTTGTCCGTGTTCATGCGGGTACACCCGTTGGTATACTCTTCCTTGAACCTGTCATTAAGAACGATTAAAGAGTAATCATGGCCGCAGAAAATAAATCCCAGGACGAAGAATTCGCAGGTTTCGAAAACCTGGACGAAACCTATGATCCTGCGGATGACGCGCTGAACGACGATATCGATGACGCCGAATTCCAAGATGTGAATGATCCGGCGTTGGATGATGTTTTCGAGGAAGATCCGCAAGAGGCGGCCGCAAAGCCCAAGAAGAAAGTCAACTGGTTCAACATTATCGTGGCTTTGGTCGCGGTGCTTGGTGCAGGCGGCCTCATTGTTTCTAAACTCGCGCCGCAATTATTGGGTGGCGGATCCGAGCCTACTGAAATGCAAGCGCCAGTGCTGGCTGATGCTGGCACTCAGGCTACACCCGAGGCGGCCGCGCAAGCAGCGCTCGCGCCGACCCCGGATGCGGCAGCGCAGCCAGGCATGTTAGATAATCCCGATGCCTTTGCGCAATTGGCGCAAAGCGCTGTGCCGACACCGCAAGCCGATCCTAAGAATGCCATTCCTGATCCTTTCGCCGCGTTGAATAAGGCGGCGCCTGAAGCACCTGCTACCGCTGATGTGCCGATGCCTGCCCCGATTACAGCCGCAGCGCCTGCGCCGGTTGCCGAGGCCGCTCCATCCGTGCCTGCGACACCTGTGGTACCGGTGGAGGCTGCACCAAGCATTCCTGCCACCACAACCCCGATGGCCGTTGCGTCCGATACAGCCGCGAATAGCGCTTTGCAAGGCGAAGTCGACCAGCTGTCATCACGCATGGATACGATTGAATCCAAATTGGATGCAGCTTTGGCCACTAAAACGCAAACTGTTGCTGCGCCTGCCGATGATGCGCGTTTTGAAGCCATTCAAAATGTTTTGGCGCGTTTAGAAAGCCGTTTGGATGATTTGTCCAAAGCTCCAGCGCGCGTCGTTGAACGTGTTCGCGATGTGTCCGTGATCGATGATACACCGGCTCCGGTCAAAAAGTCGGTGCCCAAAAAAGCCAAGGCTAAAAAATCCACATCAGGCGACAGCTATGATGAAGCCTATAAACCCAATCAAGCCACCGCCACACCGATCGGCGCCACAGGTACGGCGACAGGTAACAGCAATGGTTGGGTTCTGCGTGGCGCACAACCGGGGCAAGCTATCCTAGGTCAAGTTGGCGGGGATATCCGCCAGGTCAGCATTGGCGATACCGTTCCGGGCATAGGCCAGGTTACGGGTATTGCCCCGATCAATGGTCGCTGGGTCGTCCAAGGCACGCAAGGGCGCGTCAGCCAATAAATTCCCTTTTCCAATTAGTTGCGCAAACGGCGACTATTTCGCGCATTTCCTAGGTTCTCCTAGGAAATTAACCAATTATTAGATAAAATTTTAGACAATGGTAAACGGGTGAAAAGTGCCCGCGTTTTAAAAGAGACGGGCTCTAAGGATAAGGGATAGGGGTGCTGATCCATGGCGATATTGCCGGGCATTAGACCAGCAGCAAAAGCAACAGAGGGTATGCGGCCGAAACTTAAAGACGGCGCGCAAAAATCCGTTCGTTTTAGTTTCCGCGGCGCCCTCAAATACGGATTCCTTCCAGGCATTTTCCCGCGTATTCGCCGACTAGGCGCTCATTTCGGCATCATGGCGCATATGTTGGCGCTGATTTTGTCTTCCGCTGGTTTGTTGCCCAAAGGGCACCCCATGCTCAATCCGGTCAACACAGGCCGTTTTGGAATTGTTGATGTCTTGGCCGCCGCCGCCAACAACATCATTTTGAAACGCGAGAACGTTGATAAAATTCTTATTTTTGGTGCGATCGTCCTGTCGATGATTTTGATCGTGATCCAAGCCGTCATTATCGCGTTTTATTCTTTTATTGATACAGCAAGCGCTGCAGACGGTGGTGGTAGTAATATGTTTACGACCGCTGCTCCGGACACCGACATGGTGTTCACCTTTATGCAGCAGGTTGTTGGGCTTGATGATTTTTTCAACGGTCGAGAACAAATTGGCTTTTCGATTGCACACGCTTTGCATTCGATGCTCGGTTTTTACAGTACCGCGATGATGCTAATCGCTGTCGTCATTGTTTGCTATTACGTCGTGACGATTGCAGGTGAATCTGCCCAAACGGGCCAAGCCTTTGGTAAACGCTTTAATAGCTTATGGGCACCGGTTCGTCTTGTCCTTGCGCTTGGGCTTTTGGTGCCACTGGGGAATGGTCTGAATTCCGCCCAATATCTTACGCTTTATGTGGCAAAGGCGGGCTCTAGCCTCGCCACGAATGCATGGAATCAATTTTCTACAGCACTTGCTAATCCCGATAAAACAATCGTGCCTGCCTTCCCGGTTGGCATGACGGAAATCGGGAAAAGAATTTTCTTAAGCGAAGTCTGTATGGCTGGTTACAATATGGGCTTAGGTTCCGCTCAAGAAATGATGTTTGTCAAAGCTTGGGTTCCGCAACAAAACGCAGGCACAACGAAGGGCATTATTCAAAATACTGTCCCCATGCTTTCTGGCATAGAGACATTTCAAAATGCTAATACCAATATGGTCAGCTTTGAGTGGACCTATACAGGGCCCTATAATCTTTTGACAGGCACACCTATTTTTACATGCGGTGCGCTCTCTTTGCCTTATACACCGACATCGAATGATCCAGCAGTAGACGCATTATCTCAAAAGGCATTGAAGGCATATGCAGAAGCGGTAGGGATGATTGTTCAAGATGTGCGTCCTGCTGCCCAAGCTTATGCGGCACAATATATCATAACCTTGGAAAACAATGGTCGTGGGAATGTCGATGCGGATCTTGCGGACCCCTCGGTCTTGCGGAATGCCATCAACAGAGCAGACCAGCACTTAGTTGATGAGCTCGTTGGTAGTGACGCCCGCGAAAAAGCAAAAGCTGTTTTGGATGATGTCTTAGGGGATAATTTCACTATTGGCGGATGGGGTGTCGCAGCCAATTATTACGCTAAGCTGGCGCATGCTAATCAAACTGTTCAAAAACTAGTCCGTTCTGCTGCGCCTTCGATACAAAGTGTAGGCGGCTTCAACGCTCAACAAGGACTTAATTGGACGAGGGAACAGGAAAGCGGATGGGGTACGGGTAATGCTATTGGCCTTGGCGGGGATGCTGTGCGTTTACTCGGTGCCATGGGATTTGGCCTAAGCGGTTTGGGTGAAAGAGCTGTCGATGTATATGCGGCTGTTAGTGCTGCAAATACTTCCGTCGTTCAGCGCGTTTCGGCACAAGGCGGTCTTGATATTCCAGGTAGAAATACGTTGGCTGCAACATGGGAAAATGATGACGGCTTCATGTCCGTTTTGAAATACATTTTCGCGGTTGATGCTTTGCAGGCAATTGCAGATCCGAGCAACGTAAATGTATTCCCTATGGTTCTTTTAAATAACCTAGGTAATGAACTTATTAATAAGGCACTATGGGCCTTTGCAGGCGGTACGTTCGTATCCTTCCTTGGCGATGTTGGGGCCGCTGTCGGCAATATGATTTTTATTCTTGGGTTTATTGGCTTGGGCGTGGGCTTCTTGCTTGAGATCGTCTTGCCATTTATGCCGTTTATTTATTTCTTTTTCGCCATCGTTGAATGGGTGATTGGCATTATTGAAGCCATGGTTGGCGTACCACTTTGGGCACTCGCACACTTGCGTATTGATGGGGAAGGTATGCCTGGTCAGGCAGCTATGAATGGCTATTACATTTTCTTTGGCATACTTATTAAACCCTTTGTGATCTTATTCAGTCTTTTTGCATCCTTCATTATTTTCAATGCGGGTGCTTATTTCTTAAATCTTCTCTTTGGCCAAACGGTCTTGTTAATCGCTGCTAATGGAGATGAATCCGCATATAATGGATTAAACCCTATCCAATTCGTAGGTTACTTAATCGTGTATGCGATCATCGTGTACAATTTGGGGCTTGTTAGCTTCAAGATGATCGACCAAATCCCAGCGCAAACCATGCGTTGGATGGGTCAGAATAACCTTAATTATCAAGACGGCAAACCAGACCCGATGGGTAACTTGTCGCAAGTTACGACAGCTGCCAGCGGCTTTGTCGGCGCTCAATTGGCAAACAGTGCTTCCAGGTTGGCTACGGGTACAGGCAGAGTTCTTAAAGGCGGCAATTTTGGTGATGGCCTTAGAGCGCGTACAGATACGACTGGTGGCGGAACACCACCACCTTAATCAATTGGGTTTAAAAAAAGCCGCGCAAATTGCGCGGCTTTTTTGTTGTATAGATTTTTAGTGGCTCAAGTTTGGTCCGCCGCGATTTGGGCGGCGCATTGCTTTTGCGGCCAGGGTCGGATCCATCGCACCTTCATCTAGGTCAGCGGTTTCTTCCATCTCAGCGGCTTCTGCAAGATCGGCTAGACGCTGGCGACGTTCCGCACCAAAGACACGGTCACCTTTTTCGTCAAAGACTTCGGTAATAGGGCGATCGGCGTTTAAGCCATCTCTGTCAGAAGAAGCTCGTAGATGCGCATCGCTGGTGGACTCGCGTTCGGTCACTGCGATCTCGGATTCTTTTAGTCTATCCATGCCCGTGCTAGGCGCTCTTGGAATATCGCCTGAAGCTGCCATGGCCGGTTCTGCATGGGTACCTGGAGCTTTCACCGTCGGTACGTCCGGTGCGGAACCACCCGTCGCAGGCGGTGTAGAGGAGCCACCGGTCAGAACTGCATCTGGTCTAGCAATTCTTTCAGGCGCTAGTGCGCCTTCGGATAGTTCGACTTTTGGCGCACCGTGATTTTCGTTATACCAGGCCACCAATTTTTCAGCGCTGATGCCATAGCGTGCCATTTGCGTGACGGCTGATGGGCTCAATTTTTTGAAATCAAGATGACCGGCCTCATCCATCGGATGATTGGTGGTCATCAAGTGCGTGCCAATGGTCAAACGCAGACGAAGATCGTTTTTCTGAGCGTGATGCAGCGCGCTAATAAGGCTCATATCGCGCACTTCATTCATGCGCCCGATACTACCCATGCCTTTAGGCTGAATATGGACGCTTAAATATTGCGGCGAACCGTCTTCATTCGGTCTTAGACGGTTGCCGATATAAAGCCCCATCTCGTTAATGGCATGCGCCGCACCGAATTTAACGGCTTCAAGAATATTGCCGTCTTTATCCTTACGTTTGCCCGGCATAATGGTCTTAACGCCATAGCCGTCATCCACATATTGCGTACCGTCAGCGCCGAAAAAGACAAGTTTACGCTCCTTATCTTCAAAGAAGCGTTTGACGTTCTTCATGGCGCCTTTGCCGGCGACCAAACTGGTGACTTCAGCAAAACCGCGGATCTGCAAATCCGGGTGTGTAGCGCCTTTGCCCAGTGGCGATGTGCTTAAGAACACTTGACGCGCTTGCTGCGACAAATCGACATTTTCTTCGACTGCTTTCGGATCGTCGATTTTTTTGATTTTTTTGCCGCCCGTGCGCAGGTATTCTCCTAAGGAGGAGAAACCATAGGATTGTGCGACGGCTTTCATGCCATTGATGAAAGATGCGTCATTCGCGAATCCTGGATGCATGGCGATAAAGAGGGCCAGGCTATCCGCATCAAGCCCAACCGGCTCATTGATGGCGCCAACCGTTCCCAATTTAACCATGTCGCGCTCGGCTTCGGTCAGGCTGCTTACCAAAAGATTAGCCAGCGCGCTGCGGGCTTCAGGCTCAATAGCCTTCTCGCCGCTCAGCTCAGAGGTTTCTTCTTCTTTTTCGCTCTTAGCTTCCGTTTTAGCTTTCGGCGCCTCTTCTTTTTTCGTAGCGCCAGCCATTGCGGGGGATTTGGCAACGGCAGGGCTTATGGCTGGAATGTCATCGGCTTCTTCCGCTTTTAGAGCGGCATCGCGAACGCGGTCCAGCGTATCCATTTTCCAAACACCCGTATCGTCCGCTTCCAATAGCGCGACCGTACCAGTTGCGTGTTTGCTGCGCGCGTCTGCGACCAAAGCTTTGGCGATCATGCCCAAGCGATCTGTGTCCGGTTTACGATCCAAAATCGGATCCCAATAGCGGTCAAGTTCGCCTTCCGTCAGTTTTTCTAGATCGGCGTCATCCTGCGACATATCGAGGCTAAAGTTTTGAGCCTTTGCAGGTGTGAGTGGTGTCGCGCCTTCAGGAATGACGGTTGATGTCGCCGCTGCCGCTTTTGGTGCAACTTCCTGCGTATTTACGACGGGTGCAGAGATTGCGGGAGCCAACCCATTTGTTGCGGGTGGTAACACAATCGGTGCAACTTCTGGTTTCGGCGTCCTTTTATTTACTTCATTCAAAGCAAGTCCAACGTCCAAGCGCGCGCCAGCTGTTAATTTGTCGGATGCATCGAGAGCCAAAAGCTCTACCGTACCCGGCACGGCGCCTTCGACGTCTAGTTCTTCGCGTTTTTTGGCAAGCAATTCTTGCGCTATGGGGAACATCGCCATACCACGTGGCATTTCACCCATCGTATCGGTATCCCAATGACTACTCAGGAAATTGACGATCTGTAACTCGGCCGTGGCCGGCTCATTCAAATTAACTTCCAGCGATTTCGGCGTGACTTGTTGTTCTTGATTATCCATTTTCGTACTCTCCGTATTTAAAGCAGGCGCCAATTGCTCCGTCGTCATGATTATTGGTTCTGGTGCGGCAACTACAGGTGCAGGCGCAGTAGGGATCGGTTGCGGTGGGTTTTGTACGTCACGCGCCAACCTAGTGTTATTTTTCATGTAGTTGATAAAGGACTTGCTCAAAGTTGCTTGCTCAGCACCTTCGGGTTCATTCAGCGCATAGGTCAAGAAGCGCTCGTAGCTGCCATCTTTGCCTTTAGCCTTTTGTGCCTTTTCATACGCATCGTAACGGGCCGTGATATAGTCATTCACAAGCGTGCTTAAAGTGAGTGGATTGCTAGGCAGATTTGTGAAGCCATAACGACCATCGGTGTCGCTGGTGATGAGTTCGGTCACCAAACGATCCAATTCGCGTTGCCGCGTTACGCTATCCGCATCTTGGATTTCCATTACACACCCCAAGCACTTTTGTTTTCGATATTAGCAGCCAAAGGTTAATAAAATCAATATTTTAGCGCTCTTTTTGGCGCTTCTTAACCTATTGAATTTGCTTAGCTTTATAAGACTTAATATAGGGCATTCTCGGCGGGAAATGCCACTTATTTCCTAATCAAAGGTTAATTTTTTGATTAGTCGACGTCGCTGGTGCCGCCGCGGCGCAGATAGTCCAGCAAAGCAGTGATGTTGTTGCCGCCCGATTGAATTACGCCGGCAAAATCGTTGCGTTGGGTGACGGCCATACTGACGCCTTCAACCATCACGTCGATGATTTTGTAACTGTTGCCTTTCGGGCGCACGCGCCAGGCAACATTCACAGGAGCGCCGCCGCCGGTGACAGTGGAATTGACGATCACATCACCGGACGCCTCATCAACACGGTGGTCAATGACTTGGAATTTTTGGCCTTTATAGTTTTGGAAGCGCGTCGTGTAGACGTTGATGATCATATTCTCATACAGCTTCAAATACTCGGCTTTTTGCGCATCGGATGCTTCACGCCAGAATTTGCCCAGTGCGAATTGACCAATCTTTTTCATGTCGAAATTGCTAACCAGCATGCCACGAAACACCTGTTTTTTCTTGGCGGCATCCATATTCGCATCAGCAATTACGCCCATCGCTTCTTCGCCTAAGCGCGAGATCATGCTTTGCGCTGCTTCGCCTGTGCCGGCTGGAATAAATGGACCATCTTTGGAATCAAGCGTTTCGCCCGTAAGATCGCCACCTGACATAGCGACAGATGCGCCAAGGCTTCCATCCATCGTGATGTTGAAGGCAAATGCCGGCGCGGCAAATGTGCCGATCAGCAGAGTGGAAAGAAGAAGAGCGCGCGTGTTCATATTTATATCCTTGCAAAGAATTGAGGCCGCCCTATGGCGACCTCATGAATTTCAGGGTTATTTATAAGCAAAAGGCAGCCACGATCAAGTGGCTGCCTTTAGAATCCCATAGGATATTTTGTCGCTTATTCGATGTCGGGCAAGGATTGGCGTCCCGGTTCCATATCGTTGATCAAAGCGTTACGGCGCTGCATATAAACGCTTTGCAAAGCGGTATAGTAATCGCCCGAGTTACGACGCAGATCTTCAAGCATGTTGCGTGTACGATCCTTAGTATCGATCAGGGTTAAGCCGGCACGAATATAGGACAGGGCTTTCTTATCATTGTTCGCGGCATACCAGTAGAGCGGATCCATAGCGATATCGCCGACGAAACCGACCGAGTCACGCAAGGTCGAGGGGCCCAAGATCGGCCAGACGATATACGGGCCAGAGCCAACACCCCAAACAGCCAGGGTTTGGCCAAAATCTTCAGGCTGATACGGCATGCCATTGGAGGCGGCCGTATCCATCAAACCGCCAAAACCGGCGAATGTGTTGATGGCAAAACGTTTGACAACCAGCCCCGCGCCTTTGAAGTCACCTTGCAGCAATTCGTTCGCCAAATAAACGGGGCTTTTCAGGTTTTCAAGCACGTTGTGGATGGCTTGACGACCCGGCTCCGGTACGATGACACGGTAAGCCGTGTTGATCGGATTAAAGAAGATTTTGTCGAGGATTTCGTTGAACGACAGCATCGCGCTGTTGAACGGCTTTAGCGGGTCGCTAACAACTTCATCGCCGGAAGCGGTGGCTTTCGGACCTGTGGCGCAACCGGCAAGGCCGGTGCTCAAGACGAGGACAAGCGCCAAAGTCGCTGCCGTATTTTTGAATTTCGAAACCAACTGGAAACCTAGGTACATGATACTTTTTATCCCCTCTTAACGGCATTTTTCCAGATGGGTTTCTGGATGCCGGTATAAACCTCAAACCAATAAAAACAGAAGGGATTTAAAAAGCCCTTAAATATCATTCAACTTTTATTGATTTACGAGGTTTCGTCAATGGAGCGACAGGAGTTTTGCCCGCTATTTTTTGCTCGAGTGTTGCAGTTTCGCCACTAGCCGTCTTCCGTGTTCAAAAGCCAGGTAATCGATCCCAGCATCACGATCACCGCCGTCGACCATGCGGCCATGATGACGGGCAGCTGATGCGACCCACCCAGAGCACGCAGGAACGACGATAAAAAGAACACGGCAAACCCCGCTCCCATACCCGAAAGGACCATAAAAAGGGCGCGTTGGAAGCGCGGTGGCCTTAAGGAAACCGTGGCCGCCAAGAGGACCATGGCAGCCAGCAGCAGCGGCTGTGCCAAAAGATTCTGGTAATAGACTTCGAGCGGTGTCGTCTCCAGACCCGTATCGGCCAAAGTCGCGATAAAGGCGGGAAGTTTCCAGAAGGAAATGGTGTCGGGATCGGAAAAACTTTCTTGGATATCCGCCAGACTCAAATCGGTCGCCAGCGTATAGCTGCGCAGCTTTTCATCCGGATT
>DATCRN010000232.1:0-7628 GCA_036568945.1 Alphaproteobacteria bacterium
TTTCCGGGACGTCGCCCACGGCTTTGGCCGCGCTGATAATGTAACCGACATCGTTATAGCGGTTGTTAGCACCGACGCCTTCCTGCAGGCGACCAATGGTCAAATTAACGGCATTGCCGACAAAACTATCGATTTGTCCGAGCAGGAAATCACGGTTCAAAAGATTGCCGTCCAATTCCATGCCAATCAGTGAATGGTGCAGGACAGTGTGATGACGTACTTCGGACGTCATCATGCGAATATGCATGTTTTGGTTCGCATTTAATTGCGAAATGACCATAGGTGCTGCCAAGCGGTCGCCGATGGCGTAATCGTCATGCCGCCAATAGCGCGTACGTTCAATGAAACGCTGATAGACGGAATTGATTTGGCCACGATCGATCGGGCTATAGACGGCCATGATGACAGCGTCTGCACTGATCAGGTCCGCATGGTCGCGTTTAAACAAATCCTTATCGGATGTGATGATGCAGCGGTAATCATCCACAGGGCCCAAATGCGTCGGACAAATATCGCAGGCGATACAACGCATGATGGTTTCTTCCGTTAGGTCCTTGAGCCGGAAAGAAACATGCGGGTTATTGATGGATGCGTCTTTAAGTAACGCTTCGATGACATTGCGGCCATAATGGTCTTTTTGGTCCTGTAGCAGCCAGATATCGATGGTCAGCTTATCTTTTAAGCGGCGGCCTTGTGCCGCGGCCAACATACGGCTTACACGGGCAACACGGCGGCCGGTGCCGATACAAGTGTCAATGCCGTATTTATCCTCGGCCAAGGTGCCTATGTCGCCGGCCACAGTCGTACCGCCATATTGCGATGTGGTCTGACTATCGTTGCCAACGGCCAGCATATTCATGTTGGTTGCGTCGACGATTTGGAAGATCAGCGTCGTTTCTTGCCCACCATTACGTTTGGCACCCACGGCGATACCGGCATAGACCTTGTTGCGCAAATGCGCCGTGAGTTCGGGATCATTGTGCAAAAATTCCATAAATTCATGTGCAAGCGACCCGCGATCACCAAAATAGACGGGGCCAGATAGTAAAATCGCATCAGCTTTTAAAATCAGCGATTTCAATTCATCCGTATTACGTGGTTCTTTAAAGGGCGGGAAAAAGGGTGTTAGGCCCACATGATCGACAGTCGCGCCTTCTTGAATGGCGCCCCATAACCCTGCGGCAAGGCTGGCCTCGGAATTACTTAATCCTCGGTCACCCTTCATCTTTTGCAGATCATTGTAAATTTCATTGAACGGTTTGCCGTCTTTGCTGCCGGCACTCACAAAATCTTCTGTGCGGATTTTTGCCTGTTGTTCCAAGTAGGCGTGCAGCGCATCCTTATCTTTTAAGTGTTTAAGATCTTCAACCAGGGCATGGTTCCCGGCGCCGAAACGCGCATTGCGCAAACTTGCAGCAATTCCTAAAACGTGAACCATTTTACCTCCTTAAAAGAACATATAGCGGAAGGGCACAAACTCCTGATCGCTGCCGTAGTTTATGACGGCAATGACCGAAAATGACAATAAAAATCCTATGAGAAACGATAGTAGAATGGGCCAAAACCTAAGCATTTCCTTACTCCGTCAAGAAAAGAACAGTGATTAATTTCATGGCTGTGGCCATGTCGGATACCGATACGAAAATGAAAATCACGCTCATATATCCAAATAAGACAGTCCAGGCGATGAAACTGGTGCTCACACTCAATCCTGTGATCAGCACGTTACGCATATAACGCAAAGGTATGTTTATCGTTCGAGGTAGAATGGGCAACGGCAATTTGGTTTGCCAAATGCGGTTTTGCCAATCGGATAAAAATTTCGGATTTTTGAATGCATAAATCTGCGCATGTAAATTTGTTCGCTGCCACCATCCGCAGACGACCATGCCAAGCCCATGTCCAATCCCCCAAAGAAGCCATGGCAATGACGGTGAGTGCCACATTCCCATGAACAGCATGGTTAAAAAGATAGCAAGCGCGATGCGTCGTGTACTCAAAAGAAGCGGTGTGAAGATATAATCGCGTGCCCATCCGGCAATGGTCATATGCCAACGGCGCCAGAAATCAATTAGATCGGTCGCCAGTAGTGGACGGTTGAAGTTTTCGGCAACTTTATAGCCCAGTAGACGCGACCCACCCACGGCAAGATCGGTAAAAGCAGACAAATCTATATAGGCCCGTAAAATACTGGTTAGACCGAATAAGAAAATGGCAAGTTCCTGTGGCAAATTACCCGCAAATACAAATCCCAAACGGTCAGCCGTAATGCTTGAATCCATATTTTCTTGAGCGACGTTGGCGACAACCAAAAGCCAGCGCGTTAAACTTAAAAGAAGCACATCAGCAATAAATATTTTCTTGAATATTCCCCACAAGACACGCGTCATTCCGATGCGGCAACTATCCATCCAATATTCGTTGACGCGCTTGAAATTTTGATATCGCTCGATTGGTCCGCCGGTAAAAATTGGGAAAAACAAGCAATACGTCAGATAGTTTAAATAGCCGCCTTCGAATTTCCCCATTTTAGCGGTGTCGAACAAAGTCGAAGAAATTCGGAATGTATAATACGATATCCCGATGAGATAGGCGATATGCTGACCTGCTGCCCCGCCTATGTAAGCTTGGACAGCTTTTAAGCTTAATAGTCCCAGGACCGATGCCCATGCAATACCGCGCAATAAATCTGGCCGATCGGATTTGCGTATCATAAGGGCATAGGCCACATGCGCATAAATCAGTAAATAAAGCCCCGACAAAGCATCTAACCAAGCGATAAAGATGACAGACAACACAAGCACCAAAATGCGGTGTGATGTATCCCGCAAATTGATGCTAATCGCGGATAAAAGAACCATAGCGGCAATAAAAGCTGCGGCTTGCCAGGCTTCAATATGAGGCAGATGGAAATTAATAGCGTCCATAGTCCCCACCTTTGCCGCCCTTTAGGAAATCTTCGAGCATGTCCAACAATAGGGGCTCGAATATTTTCGCGCCGTAGGGAGTCGCATGCCCCGCGTCCCACCAAGCATAGCGCGGTGCCATATCTGGTAGAGGTCTATCCAAAACATAGCTTGGAAAAGATTCCCGCGCTGCCAACTGATCCAAACCATTTTTAAAGTCCTTGCGAAACTTCGTGACTATAGGGATTTTGTACATATCAGCGTGCAATGGCAGCTGCAAAGCGGCAAAATGAAAACCACGTTCTTTGGCAAGCAGACTGGATTTTTCCGTCATATATAGGCTGTAATCTCGGGTTCTATCTAAATCATTGGTGGCTTTAAGGTCTTTGAGTATTCGAACGAAGTCGTCAACATAGAGCTTATGATTGCGGGCAACACTTTGCTCTGTTTCGGGGGTTTGAAACACCTTGATCAAATTGTCCATGTCCGCTTGGCTATATTCTTCACCCTTGGGAAATATGGGATCATCTTTGAATAAATCGATCCAACGCGGCGCTTTGATTTTGAGAAATTTGTCGTAGATAAAATATTTGATCCAGTAAGACAGATGCGCGGATGTATAATTCTTGTCGATATAGGCAAGCAAGTCAGGTCCTGTAGCAGGCATACCCTCAGGGATAGGCAGTAAATTTCTTTCCAGCGGTTTATCTTTGATCAGCAATTCTTTTAGTGCCACATTGTCGAATAAAACGCGACGCTGTTTTAGACCCGTCAACAGCCCTTCATATGGATTTTCACCTATACGATAAGCCGACCATGTGAAGACAAGATAGGTATCTTGAGGGCGATTATTTTTTGACAAAGCGCCGATTAATCCGTAGCTATCCGACATTTGCTGAGATTCACTGCCGATAATGAAAACATGGACGGGATATCCCATGCGCGCGGTCATTAAATCTGTTAGACGGTGTTCGTTGGCGATGTGGTAAGACGCCGAGCCGCCGAAAATATAAATTGATTTGCCGCCTTTGGGGGTTTCGCCATTAATGACTTTACCTGCGGCCTGCGTGCCGCGCGGTTGTGAAAACGTCAAATACTGGGCCGGAATTTTGTAAATCCAATTTTCTTTATAAATGCCGATTGCCCATATCCCGCACAGAAGGCCGGCAAGAAACGCTATGAAGGTGAATGATTTTTGCATGGCTAAAACCGCCTATATTGCGAGATGTTGTCGCATAAGGCGCGGCGTTCAATTTTGCCGGTGGCCGTGCGCGGCAAGGTAGGCAAGATAAAACCTTGCATCGGCACGAAACGGACCGGCAAATGCGCGGCGACATGGGCGCGTACGGTTTGCCAATCGGGCAGGCGTGGATGATCTGCTGTAAACAGGACCGGCATAGTGCCAAAACTTTCATGATGATAGGGTAGGACGACGTAATCGGCAGGCATGATGCCAGCTAAAATATTTTCGATTGATAAGCGGTCAACTTTTTCACCGCCGACTTTGAACACGTCATCCTCGCGGCCCAATAGCGTGATAAGGCCTGCGTCATTCATAAAACCTATATCGCGCGTATTAAACCAACCCTTCTTGGCATCAAATGGTTGACCTTGCCGGATATAACCTTTCATTAACAGCGGCGAGCGCGCCCAAATTTGGCCCGTTTCTCCCACCGGTATCTCCTCACTCTGTTCATTACGTACGCTCACGTCAAAGCCCGGTAGGGGCAAGCCCGCGGCGTCTGGATAGTCATCCAGCATATTGGAGGGGACACTGCAAAAACGTCCAGCAAATTCAGTTAAGCCGTAGAATTTATGGATTTCAGTGTTGGGAAACTTAGCACGGATTTTTTGAATGATCGCCAGCGGTAAAAAGTCGCCTGAGCTCATGAATTTCAACGGCGCCGCATTCAATTGATCGGTCAATTTTGAGAGCTGAATAGGCGATCCGCCAAAACCGATTTTACCTTTTGCAAATAAGGCATTCCGCGCGCCGCTATCCAAATACTTGATGTGATGAAACGGTACTTGGTTGATCCATGCCATCAGCAAATGGCATAGGCCGGATGTGAAGGACAAATCTACTTCCGCGCACCAAACATCACAATCTGTAATGCCGATGCGTGCGCCTGCCAATTCACAATTTATGACGACCTGATCCAAATCCAAAACAACCCCTTTCGGATTGCCGGTCGATCCGGTCGTAAGCAAAACAATATTGCCCAAATCTTGCGTTGATGACGCATTATAAAATTGTACGGCACCGCTTTCTTCGATCATGCCTGCGGGGTGCAAGAGCGCATGCAGATAATCGGCATCAGCTAAACTGTCTTGTCTACAAGGCACAATAACGGCATCTGCTTGATGGATGCCCAATAGGGTGGCCATAAAATGCTCAGCATTATAATATGGGACTAAGAAACGCTTGCCTTTGCCGCCACCTTGCTGAATGCGCGCTGCCATTTGCGCTGCCTTTGCAAAAATATCCTCACGTGTGTAGGCGCCGTTCTGATCGCAGATCGCAGGCTGGCCGAAGTGATTGGAAGCTTGCAAAAGGGCGCCTGGCATGTCGCCTTATCCTCGTTTCTTTCGGTCGATGACTTCCGCGATTTTAGCGGGCGTTTCAAAATCGTTGATAGTGACATCCATGATGCCGATCTTGATTTCAAATGCGCGTTCGATTTCCATGATCAAATTAATCACGCTTAAAGAGTCGATGATGCCATCTTCAATGATCCTCGTGTGAGCTTCAATCGGATCACGCGATTTCGCGATCGGACGGATAATGTCGATAATCTGCTGTATGTATTCATCAGCCATAACGCCTCCTTCGCTTTTTGTAGGCTAGGCTTAGTCAAAAAAGACAGGGGTGTAAAGTCTTGATATGGCTTTTTAAAAGCCAAGAAAACTCCTGTTTTAAGCCGCTTTAAGCTGTGGCAAAGCCACACAGGATTCTAGTTTGGCGCGTAGATCGTTAATGCCGAAGGGCTTGGAGATATATTCATCCATACCGGCTTCCAGACATTTGGCGCGATCTTCGGTCCGAGCATAGGCCGTCATGCCGATAATCGGTGTAGGTGCCACCCCGCGTTCCTGTTCAATTTTGCGCCAGCGACGCGTGGTTTCGAGGCCATCCAACTCCGGCATCTGAATGTCCATGACAATGGCCAAGTAATCATGGGTGGACATTTTTTCAAGCGCCTCACGACCGTTTAAGGCCGTATCGCATTCCAGGCCAAAATCTTCGATAACCGTACGGGCAACCAAAATATTAGGTGCGTGATCTTCGACCAACAAAATACGTTTGCCACGAGCGAAATCAGCACCTCTTTCATATCGCATATCATCGGGAATGGCTTTTGTTTTGATTGCATGGGGCATGCAGACGTGCAGCGCAAAGGTCGATCCACGTCCTTCGATGCTAGCTGCATCAATGTCGCCGCCCATGGCCTGAGCAAGCGCGCGGCTGATAGCAAGACCAAGGCCCGTGCCGCCAAACTTACGGCTGATGGATGTGTCGGCTTGCGTAAATTTTTGGAAGATATTGTCAATCTTATCCGCAGGGATACCGATACCAGTATCGGACACACGAATTTCAATTTCGGACGAGCGGCCGTCGGGTAATGGTTTGCGTACCAAGGCAATTTCGACATAACCGCTTTGCGTGAATTTGATGGCGTTGCCGGCTAAATTGGTAACTATTTGGCGAATGCGCGTAGGATCCCCCACAACATCCAAATTTTCATCTTGGATGTTCATGCGCAACTCCAAATTCTTTTCGCGTGCGCGCACCCCTATACCTTCGCCTATTTCTGTGAGCAATGCGGAGATATTGAAAGGCAGCTTTTCAAATTCGAGCGTCTGCGCTTCAATTTTGGCGAAATCGAGCAAGTCATTAATCAAACCCAGCAAAGCATTGGCGGATGATTGCAGCGTACCAATGAATTGACGTTGCTTAGGCGATAGTGGATTGGACCGCGCTAAAATATTGGCAAGGCCGATTACAACGTTCATCGGTGTGCGAATTTCATGACTCATGTTGGCAAGGAATTCTGATTTTGCATTGCTGGCGACTTCCGCGCGGCCGACTGCTTCGCGTAAACTATGCTCCAGTTCAAGCTGTTTGGTAATATCGGTATGGGTTCCGAACCAACGCACAATGTTGCCTTGCTCGTCACGAATGGGTTCGCCACGGGATAAGAACCAATGATAATCGCCGTCTTTGGATTTGATCGGAAAAGTTTCTTCCCATTCCAAACCACTGCTGAAATTTTGTTTAAGCTTGGTGGTGACGCGATCCGCATGCTCAGGGTGGATGATTTGCGTGCGGCCCTTGGCTTTGATATCGGCCAAGGTCATGCCGGTATAGTCGTACCAACGTTGATTGTACCAAAGGGGACTGCCGTCTTTATCGGTCATCCATGCCAATTGAGGCATCAGATCAACCATCAGACGAAATTCATCATCGCCCGGCTGCGTGGCAGCGGGCGTCTTAGGACGCGAGCGGGTCGTCAAAAATCCCATGCACTCATCGAACCTTTTTCGCTATGTCATCCAGCTTGACAAGCGACAGCAAACAAAGTTTTTAAGCAGTACTTTCTTTCTTAAGCTCAAAAGGCTGGAAATAAAAGAGAAATTAATCCCCCAACCCTTTGATTTAGGGCGAAAATTGGCAGGTAAGGATGGCAACGACGATAGCCGTAATTGGAGCGGGGAATATGG
>DATCRN010000233.1:0-3076 GCA_036568945.1 Alphaproteobacteria bacterium
CATGTAATGAATAGCTGATTGAAAGCTGATTTCGCGATAATGCCGTCTTTAGACGGGAAATCGGTTTTGTCATCCGCCATCATGCGCATGGTTTCAGTCAGACGCATCGCGTTTTTAGCGACTGAAATCATCGCATTTTTATCAAATGGCTTGCTGAGCATTGTATTGCCGCCGACAGCCATGACTTGCTCTTTGGTCATGTCATGGGTCATGAACACAATGGGCGGGAAGGAATTGGTAGACCTGCGTATGCCGATGACAAATGGGCGTGCTTCACCCTGGGGCGCGGGATCAAAGAAAATCGCGTCATAGCCGCCGCCTTTAAAGGCATCGACCCCCTTGCTGCGTATGGGTTCAAAGGTTGCGTCAATTCCGGAATCCGTAAGGAATTCCCCCATTTGCTCGCAATTGTCGCGATCGCGATCGATGACCAGTAACTTCATGATTATCCTTGAGGATAAATAGGAAAGGTAAATAATTACCCCCTATTTTTACAGGAATTGACTTAACCCACAAGGCACGTTAGGAATACCCCGGTTTTTAACCAAAAACGCTGCCCAGATGGCGGAATTGGTAGACGCGCACGGTTCAGGTCCGTGTGCCGCGAGGCATGTAGGTTCGAGTCCTATTCTGGGCACCATTTCAAAAGTCCTCCCTAAGCCTTGGCTTTGGGAGGACTTTTGTTTACCCTCCCCTCCATGACCATACATCTGCACTTAGGCGATCTTCCCGACGGCATCACACTCGGATCTTCGATCGCCGTCGATACCGAAACCTTAGGCCTCAACCCACATCGCGACCGTCTTTGCCTGGTTCAAATTTCGTCCGGCGACGGCGATGCCCATTTGGTGAAATTGGGTCCCAATGACTATGCCAAGGCTAAAAACTTGAAAGCGGTCTTGAAGAATAAGAAAATTTTAAAAATTTTCCACTTCGCGCGTTTTGATGTTGCCGTCATGTCACATTATTTGAATGTACGCTGCGAGCCTGTTTATTGCACCAAGATCGCCGCTAAATTGACGCGTACGTTTACCGAGCGTAATGGCCTTAAAGATCTATGCCGGGATTTGCTCAGCGTGGAACTCAACAAACAACAACAAACATCTGATTGGGGTGCCGACACGTTAAGTGAAGAGCAAATGACCTACGCCGCGTCCGATGTTCTTTATTTACATCAGCTAAAAGCTAAATTGGATGTTCTACTGGAACGCGAAGGCCGCTCAGCGCTTGCGCAGGAATGCTACGATTTTCTGCCTGCGCGTGCCGAGCTTGATTTGCTTGGTTTTGAAGATCCTGATTTATTCGCGCATTAAATATGACGAACGATATTCTCGCCACCGCTAAACGCACCATTGAAACCGAGCGCGATGCGCTTACAGCGTTAGCAAACGCCTTAGACTCTCGTTTCACGCATGCGATCGATGCTATCGAAAAAATCGCGAAAGTGAATGGTCGTGTAATCGTCACGGGCGTCGGCAAATCGGGTCATATCGCCCGCAAGATTGCTGCGACCATGGCATCCACTGGCACCCCTGCTCAGTACGTGCACCCGGGCGAAGCATCTCATGGCGATATGGGGATGATCACAGAACACGATGTCGTGATTGCGATTTCCAATTCTGGCGAAGCGCCTGAATTGTCGGATATCTTATCTTATACGCGCCGCTTCCACATCCCGTTAATCGCAATCACGGCCAAGGCGTCCTCCACATTGGCTCAGCATTCCGACATTGTTCTGCAATTGCCGGACCTGCCAGAAGTGCAGCCCAACGGCATGGCGCCAACCGTATCAGCAATTAATACGCTGGCGATGGGCGATGCACTCACCATCGTTCTTTTGGACCGCAAAGGTTTAACGCCAGAGCAATACAGCGCCTTCCACCCTGGCGGCAAGCTTGGCAAAAGACTTAAAAAAGTATCCGAACTTATGGATCCGCTATCAGTATTGCCGATCGTGACGCCAGAAACCGGCATGGATAAGACGCTCTTGATGATGACGGAGAAGAACATCGGCTGTGTGATCATTGAAAACAAAGATGGCACAGTCGCGGGCATCATCACTGATGGTGACCTAAAACGTCATATGAGCCATGATTTGCTTAAACAAAAAGCGGCTGACGTGATGACTGCAGGCCCAAAATCCATCGAGCCTGATGCTTTAGCCGTCGAGGCGTTGGATTACATGATGACCGGCTTTAAACAGCCAATTACGTCTTTGCTGGTCTTGAAAGACAACCGTTTACACGGCCTGATCCGTATCCAAACCTTGCTGCAAGCAGGCATTGTTTAGCTACATAATCCCGGTATATTACGGGCATGGTTGATGCAGATATCCCTGAACGTCTTGGCGCGCTTCATGACAGGCGTACGACTGTGCGTTTGTCTACGCGCGAGCAGGCCTATTCCGGCATCGTTAAAAAGTTACGCTGGGCATTGCCCGTTGTTGCCTTGGGCATCCTCCTCATTTTAATGGTATGGCCCCGCATTCAAATCGAACTTGAGAATTTGCGTTTCAAAGCAGCGCCCATCGATAAAAAAATCTTAGAGCAAGCAGCGACTGAAAATCGTCTACTCAATGCTGATTTTTCAACAGTGGATTCCAAGGGCCGCCCATTTCACATTTTGGCCGACCAAGCCATTCAAATGAACAGCGATCCTGACAAAGTGCAAATGGTAAACCCAAACGGCACGCTTAAAATCAGCGACACTGAAACGATGACACTTCGCGGGGATACGGGTTTATTTTTACAAGATAAACAATTTCTTACGCTCAACAATCATGTCGTGATGACAAGATCCGACGGCACCGTCATGAAAACTGAACTTTTGCATATGGACCTCGCTGGCAATAACGCCCAAACCGATCAGCCCGTTACAATCGATTCCCCGCAAGGGCAATTATGGGCACGTGGTATGACCACCAAAGATGCAGGCCGATATACTGTTTTTACTGGTCCCGCCAAACTCATCATCAACACCGATACTCCTAAGAAAAAGGCCGGCACATGATCCGCGTTCTTCTTATTCTTGCCCTTTGCGCAGCCTCCACGTCCGCGCTCGCGCAACAACCCAAAAA
>DATCRN010000234.1:0-6093 GCA_036568945.1 Alphaproteobacteria bacterium
TTCAACGAATAAAGCCGCAGCCAAAGCCACACGCATCCGCCAGCCACCTGAAAAGGAATTAAATGGCTCAGTCAATTGATGTTCTTTAAATCCTAAACCGGTGAGCAGAATCGCAGCCTTCGCTGGCGCAGAATACGCATCCATATCAGCCAGTTGCTGATAAATATCGGCAAGTTTTTCTGGATCAGGCTCTGTTTCCGTGGCCTTCCACAGAGCGGCCATTTCCTCGTTGGCCGCCAGTACAATATCGATCAGCGGTGTGTCTGTTTCCTCAATATCTTGACGCACCCAACCCATACGCTGTTTGGCAGGCATTGAAATGGTGCCATCATCCGGCTTTAGAACACCCGCAATCAATTTAAACAGTGTGGACTTACCTGCGCCATTGACACCCACGACACCAGCCTTCCATCCATCTTGGATATTGACGGAGGAATTCTCAATAATCGTGCGTGCACCGATTTTGTAGGTGAGGTTGCTAATGTTTAACATGGCGGCTCTTATGCCACAGAAGATGGCTGAAATGAAAGCTTTTTACAGGGGTTCTTGTAAGGAAGAGGCCCAGCCCTTATGTATGTCGCATATCAAAAGGAGCTGTCACTTTGGACCAATTTATGATTTTAGCCGCCGATCCCGCCGTTTGGGCCGCATTATTCACCCTCATCGCCATGGAAATCGTGCTCGGCATCGATAATTTGATCTTTATCTCCATCCTAACCAACAAATTGCCGGAACAGCAGCGCAAGAAAGGTCGCCAGATCGGCATCAGTCTTGCACTTGTTTTGCGTTTGGGTCTTTTGGGCACGGTTGCGTATATCGTGCAACTCACGCAGCCTCTGTTCACACTATTTGGCCATGGCATGTCTTGGCGCGATATTATTTTGGTCTCAGGGGGGCTGTTCTTAGTGTGGAAAGCGACCAAAGAAATTCATCATAATGTCGATCCTGAAGAAGAAACGGATACGACTAAAGTCGCTGTTGCCGCTTTTGGCGCTGTTATCGTGCAGATATTGATGCTGGACCTTGTGTTTTCGATCGACTCCATCATCACGGCTGTCGGTATGACAGATCATTTGCCAGTGATGTTTATTGCCGTGATTGTGGCAGTGATGACGATGCTGGTAGCCGCTGATCCGCTTGCCAATTTTATCCATAAGAACCCGACCATTGTCATGTTGGCGCTGGGTTTTTTACTCATGATCGGCATGACGCTGATTGCCGATGGTTTTGGCTTCCACGTGCCAAAAGGTTACATTTATGCCGCGATGGCGTTCTCAGCATTGGTGGAGGGCTTAAATATGCTCTCCCGCCGTGCAAAGCGTAAAACCAAATCTTAGAATTGGAAGTATAAGAATTCGCTTTGAACGTTGCCGATTGATGCGATCGATAAATAAAGGCAAAATCCACATAGGGCTGCGGCTAGCCACCAATAGTTTTTTTGCAATAGCCAGTACGTTATCGCACGGCTATTGGGGGCAAGTGCCGTAAAGAAAAATACGCCAGCCAAAATTGGCGTAAGCAAAAATGCGCCGCATGCGCGGTCAAACCCGTAATTGAGGCATGTTCCATCCAGACTGCTGATGAAGAGCAGACCTGAGACAACGTCCCAAGCAGTACTTAAATCCTTTGCGCGAAATACTGCCCACAAAATCATCACGGCATACATGGTCAAACCCCATGTCAGAAAACGGCCTAGGCCCCTTTGTCGTGCCCAAGCGATTTTAGGACGGTTGAGGAAATGCTGATAGGCTTTGGTCAGGCGGTGCGTGCCATCTTTCAAAGTTTTTATGAACAAGTGATTTAGCGACACAAGCACCCCGTGTAATGTGCCCCAAACAATAAAAGTCCAACCTGCACCATGCCAAAGCCCCGTCAAAAAGAATACGACCATGATATTGGCGATCTGGCGTTTCATACCAAGACGGTTGCCGCCTAGAGGGATGTATAAATATTCGCGGAAAAAATACATTAGGCTGATATGCCAGCGGCGCCAGAATTCGATCGGACTTTTGGCCTTATAAGGCGAGTGAAAGTTGAACGGGATGCGAAAACCAAACATACGCGCAAGACCCACAGCCATATCGGAATAACCAGAAAAATCAAAATAGAGTTGAAGTGCGTAGGCAGTTGTACCGATCCAGGCATCAAGCCCGCCGACACCAAGACCTGGCAGAGCCGCATGATCGAATACCTTAACAGCGAAGGGTGCAAGAGAATCGGCAATTACGACTTTCTTGAATAAGCCGATGCAAAATAAAATAAATCCGCTTTGCAATTTTACCAAATCAGGATTGGAAAATTTGCGCACAGCCTCGATTTGATTGCGCATATTACGGAATAAAATAATCGGACCCGCAATTAAATGCGGGAAAAATGTAATCGATAATGCATAAGTCGCGGGCGTAGGCACAGGGAAACGTTCCTTACGGATGTCGACCAAATAAGCAATCTGCTGGAACGTAAAGAAAGAGATTCCGAGCGGGAGAATAATGCTGGTAAATGGGTTTTCCGGCCCCATGGCCCCAAAAATATTCGCATAAATAAATGAAGCGTATTTATAATATGCCAGCAAACCTAAGTTGAAGGCACATCCCACCGCAAGCCATTTACCTTGATGCACTTCGTGCCTCTGCATGGCCAGGGAAGTCAGATAGTTAAACGTGATGCTACCAAGCAAAAGAGACAAATAAACGGGATTCCAATAGCCGTAGAAAACCAAAGAAGCTAGCAGCAGTACCAACATCGCCAAACGTCGCGATCCGGCATGTGCCAGATGAAAAAGCACGAAGGTAAGTGGCAAAAAAATGAATAAAAAAGAGTAGGAATTAAAAAGCATTAGTTGGCGGTTCCCTCAAGTTTGGCTACATTGGCCTAGTTTTGACCTAAAGGCCAACCTTTTATAAGGATTTAGCTGTGCATGATAAACCTCGCCGTCCGCGTCTCCTGAAAACCCTGGTCCTTTTTGTCGCACTTACTATTTTATGCGCCGGATTGAGCCATCTTGCCTGGACTGGATTCATTGTCGGGTATATGCGCATCAATAACGCAGAGCGCCTGCCACAAATCCCTAAAATCACCGATGATGGCAATAAACGCGGATTGATCGCTGCATTTTTCGAAGAGCAAAGAAAGGGCGCTGATAAGGTTGCAGTCATCACTGGATCGTCCATGACCTTTGGGTACGATATTGCTGCATCCAAAATTTATACGACTAAGATGCGCAAGCGTATGGAAGACGCTGGATATCGCGTTATCAATCTTGGCATTATGGCAGCCGATCTGGGTGGGATTACACAATGGGTTGCCTGCCCGCTTTATAAAACGGGTCACAAGCCCGATCTTATCGTCGTCGAAGTCCCGATTTTAAATCAAAATTCCTATTTAAATTCTGTAACAAAATCGATGGAAGCCAGTGGTGTTCAGAAGCCGCGGTCTTTCCCATCCATCGAAACATGTCCGGATAATCCGGTTGGATCAGATAGCTATTTTAGCTATTTCTGGCATCGTCCATACGGCGTGCATTGGCTTTCAGTCTTGCGGGATGAATTCATTTTTTCTTTCAAAAACCATCCGGTTGCCTTGTCACCACTCCCACCTGAATGGCTGCCGAGTGCAAAAAGCTACGTCAAATTTAGAGACCGTGCTTTATTTGAACGGCGTGAAGCGCTTAAGGCTTTCAGTACGGTTTCGGACAAGGTTGCCATGTTCAATTCCGCAATGTATGTGAAGGGTTTTGAAACATTAGGATTCGACCGTCGTAACGCAACTAAGCAGCTCAAAGACGGCATCTCCTTTTGTCACCCATCCAAACGGACGGTTTGTATTGATACTTCGCCGCTGCGCGATCAGGCTGAAATCTACCGGGATGTGGCGCATTTTAGCGTGAATGGTCATGCTTATTTTGCGGGTTGGTTGGTGGATCAGCTAACTCCTTATTTATGACAAGCTAACAGCTTGAAAAATTTACACCTTATTAAAGCCGCTGCGGTACAATCAAGGCATGTGGTTCTTCGGTAAAGACAAAAAAAAGGACGATAAGGCAGCCGGTACAAAACAGGCAGCATCCTCGCAACCTATGACGTCTAAACAAGCGAAAACGGAAGCTTTGATGGCCCAGATGCGTGTTTTGCGCGCTGAAATTGGCGAAGAAAATCTTCAAGCGCTAGTTAAAAAACTGAAATTGGATGAGCTGAAAAAACAAGTCCGCCACGATATCGAACACGATCCTGTTAAACGCCAGCGTTTACTGGATGAAATTCGTTGGCACGTGCATGACGATCATTCGTCGCCAACGCGCCATTAAACTTTTCCAGCAACCCCCGTTCGGAGGTTCTTTTATTCATGCCTAGTTATACAGCCCCTCTCGATAACATCCGTTTTATCCTGAACGATGTTTTGGATGCGCAAAGTACGCTTTCACAACTACCAGGTTTTGAAGGTGCCGATGCCGCGACCATGGATGCGATCATGGAGGGTGCTGCGCAAATTTGTCAGGAAGTGCTGTTCCCGATCAATCAAAGCGGCGATAAAGAAGGTTGCAAATGGGACGCCACCAATGTGACGACCCCCAAAGGGTTTAAAGAGGCTTACGACACGTTCATTCAAGGTGGTTGGACGTCGCTTGCATGCGACCCTACCTATGGCGGCATGGGTATGCCGCATTTGCTCAATTGCGTTTTGCAGGAGCTCATTTGCTCCGCGAACATGTCATTCGGTATGTACCCGGGCTTATCACACGGCGCTTATGAAGCATTACATCAATTTGGTACAGAAGAACTCAAGAACACGTACTTGCCTAAAATTGTGACGGGTGAATGGTCAGGTACCATGAACTTGACCGAGCCGCATTGCGGCACCGATTTAGGCCTGATTAAATCTAAGGCTGCCGATAATGGCGATGGTTCTTATGCCATTACGGGTAACAAAATTTTCATTTCCGCAGGTGAACACGATTTGACATCCAACATCATTCACTTGGTGTTGGCACGGCTGCCAGATGCACCAGAAGGTGTGAAAGGCATCTCGCTGTTCGTCGTGCCTAAATTCTTGGTGAATGCCGATGGTAGCTTAGGTGCACGGAATAAAGTCGAATGTGCATCCATAGAACATAAAATGGGCATCAAAGCGTCTGCCACGTGCGTGATGGTTTATGACGGTGCGACCGGTTGGTTGGTGGGTGAAGCGCATAAAGGCCTCAAAGCCATGTTCACGATGATGAATGCTGCGCGCCTGGGTGTGGCTATGCAGGGTCTCGGCATTGCTGAGGTTGCTTATCAAAATGGCGTGACCTATGCCAAAGATCGTTTGCAAATGCGCTCTCTGGATGGCGTGAAGGCCCCTGACAAACCGGCTGATCCGATTATCGTACACCCAGATGTGCGCCGCATGCTTTTGACCAACAAAGCTTTTGTCGAAGGCGCGCGCATGTTGTCTTATTGGACCGGGTTATCATTGGATGTTGCGCGTCACCATCCAGATGCAAATGAACGTCAGGCTGCCGATGATTTTGTCGCGCTGATGACCCCGATCATCAAAGCCTATCAAACCGATATGGGATCCGAAGTCGCCAATAATACGGTCCAAATCCACGGGGGTATGGGTTACATTTGGGAAACGGGTGTTGAGCAATATGTTCGTGATGCGCGTATTGCGCAGATTTACGAAGGTACAAATGGCATTCAAGCCCTCGATTTGGTTGGGCGCAAAATGGGAGTCGGGTATGGACGTCTTTTGCGCCGTTTCTTCCATCCTGCTACTCAATTCGTTGAAGCCGAAATGGAAAACGATCAAATGCAAGAATTCGTGTTGCCGCTAGCAAAAGCGATCGCCAAATTACAGCAAGCAACTGGCTTTATTGCCCAAAGAGGCCTTAAAGACCCGTTGGAGGCCGGCGCAGCATCATCCGATTATTTACGCATGTTTGCGTTGATTGCGTTAGCCTTTTGTTGGGCCAAAATGGCCAAAGTAGCTTTGGCCAAAAAGGGTTTAGGCGATGGCAAAGATGAATTTTATGAAAGCAAGCTACAAACGGCGCGTTTCTTTATGACTCGCATGTTGCCGGAGTATGAAAGCCGGTTCCGCATGATCCTAGCC
>DATCRN010000235.1:0-5731 GCA_036568945.1 Alphaproteobacteria bacterium
ATTGATGGCTGGTTCGTTCCAATCCAAAACCCACCATTCAAATCGCCCGCAATTTTCTTCAACCGCAATTTGCGCAAGTTTTTGTAAAAGCAATTTACCTACACCGACACCGCGTGCTTCAGGACGAACGAAGAGATCTTCGAGATAAATGCCCGGGCGTCCTAGGAAAGTTGAGAAATTATAAAAGTACAAAGCAAAGCCCAGTGGCTTTCCATCTTCCTCGGCCAACAAGACTTTCGCTTTAGGAGAATCACCAAACAGGTGTTTTTCCAAATCTTGCACGGTGGCTACGACCATATGCTCAAGTTTTTCATACACGGCAAGCTCGCGAATGAAGTCTAAAATCAGCTTAGTATCTGCGGGCTCGCCTTTGCGAATAACAATATTAGTCATGGCGGTAATCTAGTCTAACCCGTAAAATTTGCAAAATCGGAAAGCTTTGGCTTAAATTTTGAAAGAGATGCTTTTTGTCGGGCCCATCAGTTTCCGCAAGCAAGATGACCGTGTGGGTAAGCTTATCCACCGCGGCCATGCCACTGAAGCTGAACTTTTGGAGGCCCAATTCGGTATGTGGCCGATGCCAGGTATTAAACCTGTCGGCGCCCAAGACCGCGTCATCTTTTTCAAGGATTTTTTAGAAAGCAAAGCTAACAAGCTTTTAATGCCTTTCGTCATGGCGCATGTCAATCAACCAGACGATGCGGACGATACCATTTATATCAATAGCCTTATCGTAAACCCTGCTGCACCAGTTTTGGCAAGCTTTGCCCAGCGCATGATTCTTCCTCGCCTTCAGGCATTGGTCACGCCCTTTATCCCCGCAGGAACAGCAGCCCATCTCGGTTATGCGGGTCTTGCAGTCGCAGGCATTAGTTTCATTAGCCCATTCCGATACGCGATGGTCAGTTCCTATATGCGGACTTGGGGCTTATCAATTTGCGACATTGTGGGTGAACAACTCATTTATATGAACCAAATGCGCAATCCGAATGACTTGGCGACTCAGGGGCGTTTTTTTAAAGCGGCCGAAGCCTTCGCTAAAAAACGCCATCCTGTTGCATCTGCCTTTAATGAGGCCGGGCATATTGCCGACATGGCAACAACTGGTACTGCGTACAAATATTACACCCAAGATCCACAACTACAGGCCCGATTGCACAATCTATTAGTGCGGGGCGGTTGGGATAAATTGCCTGAGAATAGACTAGAGCTTTATGCGGCTGTCCGGGATATGGGTATTCCCTACCCCAAAGGCATGAAAGATATGCCGACCGCCAAAGAATTAGACGCCCAAACAATTTTCGAGAAAAATAAACAGACCGGCTTGGTAGTTCCACCGGCTGCCGAAGTAAATATTGGTCTTAACGCCTATTATTCCAAAGAGATCATCGAGATATTCTGGCGCGACTATTTGCCTTTGCTTTATGCCGATTTGGTGGTGAACAAATACAAGGATCCGACTGGATATGCCAAAATGGGTTTCAGTAGCGAAGAGTTAAAGGCTATGAACATCCCCGCACCCATTATGCCGGAACCAAAATCACAAGAACCGCTACGTGGCGCGCGCGTATTAGAAATTCCGGAAGAGCTGAAAGAACAACCAAAACCGGTTAAAGTGCGACGCCGCCCCTTCGCCGTTCCCACCTCTCAAGAGAAAAATGCGTCTAATACAGAACAAGCGCCCCCACGTCCGCCTCGGGCCTTTCCAACTTAAGCGCCAGGCATAAAGGTCATCGCAACGCCATTCATGCAATACCGTTTGCCCGTCGGCTGCGGACCGTCGTCGAATACATGCCCCAAATGCCCGCCGCAATCTGCGCAATGCACCTCTACACGAGAGACGATCAATTTTTTATCAACGGATGTGCCAACGGCATTTTCATCGATCGGCGCCCAGAAAGATGGCCAACCTGTGCCGGAATCAAATTTCTGCTCGGACGAATAAAGGTCATTGCCGCAGCCGGCGCATTTAAAGATGCCTTTGCGATGCTCGTCATTGAGCGGGCTGGTGAAGGCACGCTCGGTTCCATGCTCGCGTAAGACATCATAGGCGGCTGGCGTTAACTCTTCTTTCCATTCTTGATTGGTCTTGCTCACGGGGAAGTTTCCTTTCGGTTGATTCTGCATCCATTTGGCTAAAGATTCAGTTCCTAATAGGAGCGCAAATCCTGACACCATAAATGCGCCGACCGTTATAAAACGGCGTCGCGTCATTTTTTGATTGTTGGATGGCATCAAATGAATCTAGGGCAGAATCAGGCCCTAAACCAGCATCTAAAAACGGTCTAAAAACGGCTTTTTATTTCCATAGATATCAAATTTTTATAATCCAAACTTATCATATTATATAATTAAATCAATTAGATAGTACACGTTTGATGAGGTTCCGCTTTTATTTGTTCGCAGACGCGCGTCATTTGTATTGTCAAAGCCCTATGCGTGCGTCTATACAGCTTTGCAAAATCAACCAAAAGGAATGACATAATGGGTGTCGAGCGTACTTTCTCTATTCTTAAGCCGGATGCGACCCGTCGCAATTTGACCGGGGCTATCTGTGACCGTTTGGAGAAAGCGGGTCTACGCATTGTCGCGCAAAAGCGTATCCATATGTCCCGCCGTGATGCTGAAACATTTTATGCTGTTCATAAAGAACGCCCCTTCTTTGGCGAACTGGTCGATTTCATGATTTCCGCACCCGTTGTGGTGCAAGTATTGGAAGGCGAAAACGCTGTCGCAAAAAACCGCGAAGTGATGGGCGCCACTAACCCGGAACAGGCGGCAGCCGGCACGATCCGTAAGGACTTTGCCCTGTCGATCGGCGAAAACTCCGTCCACGGCTCGGACAGTTTGGAGAACGCTAAGATTGAGATTGCATACTTTTTCGCCGGTAGCGAAATCGTCGGTTAAGGAATTGCGCGTCCCTTAAGACGCGACCAAAGCTTTGTGTTGCAATTAAACAATCCCCATTGTTGCACACTGCACACAAAGAGCCCGCCGTTAGGTCCCCCCTTCGGCGGGTTTTTTTATACAAATTTGCGAAACATATGAAAAGGGGTTTATAGGCTTAACAATGTATAAGCTGCGTTTTGCATTCGCCGATGTCGAAAAACCGGATTTTGAGCTCCGGACCACTTGTTCGCCTGCGCTTAGAACCACATTAATAACGGCAGCCGCAGAGCATGATCGTCTTTATCCCAACCGCGTCGGATGCGTTGTTTATTTAAATCTGCAAGAATCTGCCGACGCCTTTTTCGCGCGCGATGATGTATCGGATTCTTTGAAAAACACCGTACTCCTGAATATCTCACGTCTACACAAACCTTATATCGGATCGCACTCGGCCTTATTACCTATTGCCGAAGAAGAAGGACCAAAACGCCTATTTAGTTTTTTACATGTTCGGGAAGACTATCCAGGCGACCCACATTGGCGACGTTTTAAAGATAAAAAATATTTCACGGAATTCGCAGCCAATCATGAGCTAGGGCACGATGTTAGCACTTTGCTTTACCCCCGAGAAAACCCTCTGGATACCTTGATGGATGAAGGGGGGAATGTTTTGAATGAACAATTCTCCGATGTTTATGCTGGTATACTCCTGTTACGTCGCCATGGCACGGCCGCATTACCGTTTTTAGATCAACTGGCCGACATACGTTTGGTGCAAGCCATCCACGATAAAAAAATCGGCCATTTTACCACCTATGCGCTTGATAGTTTCCTTGCCGATTACCGCAAAAATCCTGCGCTGATTGACCAAGACGCACGCGATATTGCTGATTACGAGTCCCGGCGACCCATTCATGATTTCAATATGGTCAAATTCGCCTCAAACGCCTTTAATGATATCGTGAACCTTAAGGAACATGATCCATCTTCCCAAATGGTGGCGCGGTTGGCACTGGCTATCGAACGCAGCTTCCAAAGATCATCACGCCAACGTCGTCAATTTGCGCATAAACATGATCTATTGGACATGAATATCGAAGATCCACGCGTTATTGATCTTCTCATGACCTTTGGTTGGCCTGGCAACAATGATGATGGCCTATCCGCTCGTACAAACGCCCATTTCAAAGGCAATTTACAATCCAACGATAACCGCTATCCGGATTTTCAGAATTGGATCACAGTCGAAGTTGCTAAAATGCCGTATCGTCCAAGCGGTAAAGAAGTGCCTGATGATTTAATCTATAATCTGGCGGACAAATTCCGCAAACGACAGGCCGTAAACGCTGCCACCACTCTGTTGGCTCATATTCCCAATTAATCTAAAACCGCGCGCTCCGGTTCATCGTAATCCGACGGCTCAAGCTTGCCTTTGCCTTCGAAGAAGACGGCATCGCGTCCACCCTCTTTGGCTTTATAAAGCTGTTCATCTGCGCGTTGCAGCGCCTCTTCAACCGTGACTCCGGCTGTGCCGATATAGGCACCGCCTAAAGATGTCGTGACATTGAGTTGTCCTGCGGGGGCGTTGACCGGCATCGGGCGACGACCGATGGCACGGCGTAGACGCTCAGCAATAAAGCATGCTTTTTCCAAAGACACGTCCACAAGGACCGCCACAAATTCCTCGCCGCCCGTGCGAGCCAAAAGATCAAAACCGCGCATACGGGTTTTTAGACGATCAGAAAACGTTTTTAAAACTTCATCACCCACCGCGTGACCATGCGTATCATTGATGGATTTGAATTTGTCCAAATCGAACATCAAAACGGCGATCGGCTTGTGCTGATCACCCTCGCCTTTTAACAGTTTTTCCAGGTGGACGTTTAAATAACGGCGATTATAGAGACCGGTGAGCGTATCAGTCAGCGCCATAGAAAGCGACACTTCGTAATTGGCTTTAAGGCGTTCTTGGAAACGTTTGCGACGAATTTGCGTACGTACGCGCGCGACCAATTCATTGCGATCAAGCGGGCGCAAGATGTAATCGTTAGCGCCCATTTCCAGGCCACGTGCAATTTTCGGCAAATCTTCTTCTTGGCCCACCATTAAAATGGGCACGGCACGTGTGCGATCATTGGACCGAAGATGTGAACACAGTCGAAGTCCGTCTTCTTTTTCAAGATTAAGAGAGATGACGATCAAATCACAATCGGTGACAGAGGCGCGTTCCAGGGCCGCCATCCCGGATACGACACTATAAACTTTATGATTATCCTTTGCTAAAGCCTGCTGAGCCTTCTGAGATTCAAAAGCCTGATCCTCAACCAGCAAAATATTCGCGTTTTCCGTCTCTTGCGCCATCATTGCGACGTTTTCGCCCGTGACGCCTAATGTGGTTGCCGTGCTTTCGCGCGCACGCCATTCATCAATGGTCATTTTGAGACGTACGAGAGAGCGCACACGCGCCATCAAAGCAACATCGTTGACCGGTTTGGATAAGAAATCATCAGCACCAGCCTCAAGACCGCGTACACGGTCCGTTGAGTCAGTCAAAGCTGTAACCATCACGACGGGAATATGCGCGGTTTCCGGTTTTTGCTTAATGCGCTTACAGACTTCGAAACCGTCCATGCCCGGCATCATAACATCCAGCAGCACTAAGTCAGGAGAGTCATACAGTACGCGCTCCAGCGCTTGAGGACCAGATGTTGCAGTAATAACGTCATAATATTCGGACGTCAGCTTTGCCTCGAGCAATTTTACGTTCGGCAAAATATCGTCAACAACAAGCACGCGCGCAGTCATGGGATTTGTTCTTTCTTATCCCTGCGCGGTCTGGGGC
>DATCRN010000236.1:0-4758 GCA_036568945.1 Alphaproteobacteria bacterium
AAATATGCGTTTCTGCAAATGTCTGACCCGGGCGGTGTGTTCGAGTGCATGATGTTTGCAGATGAGCTCGCGCGCGCGCGCCCATTCTTGGAACCAGGCGTTTCATTACTGATGGTTGTCGAAGCCGATATGCGTGACGATCAAATGCGTATCGCAGTACAATCTTGCAGCAAGTTGGAAGACGCGATCGCAGGGCAAGCACGGACTTGCAAAGTCACTATGCAGAACACGCAAGGTTTAAAAGACATCAAAGCGATTTTGGCGGCAGAAGGGAATGGCGCATCCAATATAGTCCTGATCGTCCCCGTCAAACCTGGCGTACAGGCGGAAATGGTTTTGCCTGGGCGTTACCGCCTATCGCAATCGGCCATAAGTGCCCTACATCGCGTACCCGGAGTACAACACGTCGCTGAGGGATAATATGGGTCAACGCGTTCTTGTTCTAACCGATAGCAACTATCACAAAGAACGCGATGGCGTTTTTCCGGTCGCAGCGCATTTAAGTCAAAATCAAGTCATTGAGAGCGTCCTTGTTGCAGACCGTGCTGATTCCGAAAACAACGCGTTTTATTTTGGTCTTGATATGTCGGTCGCTGAACTGACTGCCAGGCCTGTTGATGCGCATTATAAATTTGAAACATCACGGGATGCGTCAACGCAGACAATCAAACTCAAAGACGTCGACGCGGTTTGGATTAGACTGGAATATCCAACAAGCGAGGAGTTTCTTCTCTATTTGCCGCGCATTATGCCCCATGCATTTACAGTGAATAATGCAAAAGGACTTGTCCATACATCCAGCAAAGAACAACTGATGGAATTAAAACCTTTAGTTGGCGATATGATGCCCCAAGCGGATTTATGTGATACGGCAGAGCAAGTAAAAGTCCTTGCTGACCAATGTTCGGAAGGTGTGGTCCTAAAACAAGTGCGCAGCAATGGTGGTAGGGGTGTTGTGCGCTACCGTCCGGGCAAAGATACGGACCTAAAAAATATAGGAGATGTTGCTGATTATCTAAAAAAATATGGCCGTTGTCTTGTCATGGAATATTTGCAACCGCAAGGGCCACAAAGCGATAATCGTGTGTTGGTCATGAATGGCGTTATTTTAACGGTTGTTTCGCGTATTCCACCGGAAGGCAGTTGGATTTGCAATATTACATCCGGTGGATCGGCTGAGATGAGCGACCCCACGCAACGCGAGATTGATGTCATCAAATACATCGATCCTGTTATGCGTAAACACGGTATTTTCTTATACGGCGTAGATATGCTATTGAATGCGAAGGGCGAACGTGTTTTATCGGAAGTAAATACCCTAAACGTTGGCACCATTCATGTAGCCCAGCGTCTGTCTGGGCGCCCTTATACGAAGTTTGTAGCTGACAATCTGGCGGCGGTTATAAATGCGAGGGATTTCCACATTCCGCCTATAGGCATTGAACTTATCGCCGCCTAATAACGTTAGAAATATCATGACCAAACAAAAATCGCGCGTACTTATTCTGACTGATAGTGTCGGTCACTCATTTGATGATTCATTATTTCCAATGGCAGTTCATTTGTCGGAAAACCCGTTGATCGATGCCGTTTACGTGGCTGATCGCGCAGATCCTGCGAATGCAGGATTTTACACCAATCTTGATGTGGGATTTAACGCCTTTAGTGTGCGCAAAGTGAATGCGCTTTACGCATATACAACAGAACATGATTTTGCCGCGCGGGAAAAAATTACAGCTGATGATTTTGATGCGGTGTGGATTCGCATCGATCATCCGGTAAGTGCAGAGTTTTTAGGATATGTGCGCGCACGTTTTCCCAATCATTTCATCATGAATGATCCGCAAGGTTTAATCCGCACTATGTCCAAAGAATTTTTACCGGAATTGGCGCATAGCTTGGGCGATATGATCCCAGCGGCCGTATTGTGTAATACGGCCGAAGAAGTTGAGGCGTTTAAAGGCCGATTTTCAAAGGGCGTAGTTCTAAAACAGGTTTTAAGTTATGGCGGCAAAGGTGTTGTACGGTATCGCGATGACACAGATGCAACCGAGCTTCATAACAAAAAGGAAGTCGCGGATTATCTGGCTGAAAATGGCATGTGCCTGGTCATGGAATACCTGGATCCGCCGACAGAACAAAGTGATAACCGCGTGGTCGTCATGAATGGCGAAGTGTTGTGTGTTCTAAAACGCACGCCCATGGATGGTGGATGGCTCTGTAACATTACCTCCGGCGGATCGGCAGTAAATGATATGATTACACAACGCGAAATCGATATTGCCAAAAGACTCGATCCGATGATGCGCGAGAACGGCATTTTTCTCTATGGCGTCGACATGTTGCTAAACAGCAAGGGAGAGCGCGTCATATCAGAAATTAATACGCTGAATGTTGGGGGCATGATTGAGAGTGAACTCATGTCAGGAAGGCCGCTCACAAAAATGATTGCCGATGCTCTGGCGATCATCATCGGCGCGCGCGATATCAATGCGGATTCTAAAGAAGAGATGGTCGCAGCTTAATTTAAAGCGGCTGTCGAACCATGATACAGCTGTGCTTGTAGAACTTGACGCATGCGAGCCAGATTAATGGCGGTTATATTGTGATCAATATACAGCGTTCCGGTGAGGCCCGGACGTTCTAATACTAATTTTTCAAGACGCGACATGCCCATGAACACGACATGATCGTAAGGATAGCCGTTTTCGGTCCGACCTTGATGCGCCAAATAAAACGCAAATCCCAAATCATTGCTTTTGCCAGGTTTGTCCCATTGCGGATTGGTCGGATGCTTGGCAACCATTTTGCCAGCGTGACGTGCATAAAGTTCCAACATACGCGGATTAATGCCATGCGATAAAATCATGTCAGATTGGCCGACGATAGGCCGGAAGATGTAATCGACGGCGGGACGAGCGACCATCCCAAAGGTTGTGAATTGCGGATAGTAGCCGCGTAGACTGCGCAAAGCCTCCGGCGTTTTTTCCAATGTTTCGAGTGTGTGGCGAATATAAGGGTCTTCGCTTAAGTCCACGCGCGATGCACCCGCATCTTTTAAATGACGCGCAAGGGCTGCAGCTTCTTGCCCTACAATCGGGTTGATGTTCGCAGGTGAAACGACGAGGAGCACATTTTTAAGCATCAGGCACTATGGGCCGCGCTTAAGAACAACGTCAAATTTCAAAGGTTAATCGCCCAAGCGTTTATTATTGCGATAGGTCGTCGAGATGGTTTTGCGATCTGTTGGCTTGATGGTCAGCTTTTTAGGTTTCTCACCTTCAAGCGGCATTAATTTAAGCTGACCCTCGCTCGTTTTACGCACTATTTCAGCAAAAGTCTTATGCAGGGATTTTAAGTCTACCGGACTTTCTTTTGAATGCAGTTTGAGAATGATGCCACGCTCGACCTTGGCATGCCCGTAGTTGGTCATGGCCGCAAAGGCATGTCGTGCGCCATTTTGCTTTTCGGCAGCTTCGTTTGCGAGGCCCAAAAGCCGGTCGGATAAGGATGTTAACTCTTTATCGGAAAGCTTGTCGTTTTCGGCCATTCACCATTCCCCTCGGGCTTAAAATAGCGGGTAAGGGTTAACAAAGGCCAAATTTTACGAAATCCATTGACGGAAATATTATGTCTTCATAAAAGGGGGCTATGGAAGATCCTATCGTTATAGCTCTAGGTAAACGCCATTTCGTCACTTCGGTGGCAGAGCCTAAAGACGTGGAGCCTTTGCGCTCGTATATTGTATCGCTAATCGGTGAGGTGACGCCGCTTGATCAAATGCACCGTCTTACACTCCGCAACCCAGATTGGCTAAATGGGGTGCTTGAGAAAGACAAAGCTACCGGCTATGTCGGTGCTTTCACGATTTTGCCGCTGGGTGAGGAGGCGAGCGAAGCCTTTAACCGAAATGCCATGGTAGGGTCGCAAATCACCGTAGAACATCTGGCTGCGGACAAAGCATCAACCAAAAGTATTTATGTAGGATCGGTTCTATCCAGTAAGAACCCGTTTTATAGGGCTGCCACCTTGGTTTCCTGGAAATCTAAGATGGCGACATATTGGTTCCAAAACCCTATGCCTATTTATACCCGCCCCACTACCCCGGAAGGCCAGCGGACCGCCTTAAGCCTGGGCTATCGCCCTGTGACCGACGCCCCGCATGCGCTGGGCGGCATGATTTATCGCTGTGACCCGCGATAAAGGCGGTTTTTGCTTGCATTATCAGCCCAAAAGGGTCATAAAGCCGCCATCTCTCATGCGGGATTCCTTAAACAGTGCCGAAAGGCCAAGGCCCGCAGCGGAATTAACTGTTTAACAAAAGGACCACGAATAATGGCAATTCCTACTACTGACATGCGCCAGCTGCTTGAAGCAGGCGTCCACTTCGGCCACCACACGCGCCGTTGGAATCCCAAAATGAAGCCGTACATTTTCGGCGTTCGTAATAACATTCACATCATTGACCTACAGCAAACCGTTCCGATGCTGGATGCCGCTTTGAAAGCCATCCGCGATACGGCTGCTCGCGGCGGTCGCGTGCTGTTCGTCGGCACCAAGCGCCAAGCGCAAGAAAAAGTCGCTGAAGCCGCCAGAAAATGCGGCCAGTACTACGTCAACCACCGTTGGTTGGGCGGCATGCTCACCAACTGGAAAACATTGTCTACATCCATTGCGCGTTTCCGCGAACTGGAAGCGTCCGTGACGGATACGGCCGGTTTCACGAAGAAAGAACGTTTGGATCGTGCACGCGAACTC
>DATCRN010000237.1:0-2014 GCA_036568945.1 Alphaproteobacteria bacterium
CAAAGCACGCGAAGTGATCCTCGAGAAAATCAAAAAGGGTGAAGCGCAGATCATCATCGGAACACATGCATTGTTCCAAGATGACATCGCCTTCAAGGATTTGGGCGCGATTGTCATTGATGAACAACACCGCTTCGGCGTGCACCAACGTTTGATGCTCTCAGACAAAGGATTGGCGCCTGATGTCTTGGTGATGACCGCCACACCCATCCCTCGCACCCTGACCCTATCGCTCTATGGCGATATGGATGTATCGCGCCTCAACGAAAAACCGCCGGGTCGCAAGCCCATCGATACGTTGCTGATCGACGGCAGCCGTATCGGTGAAGTGATTGCCGGTATCAAACGCAAGGTCGAATCCGGTGCCCGTGCCTATTGGGTGTGCCCGCTGGTCGAAGAATCGGAATTGATCGACCTTGCCGCCGCGACACAACGCCACGAAGACTTACAAAAGTATTTTGGTGCCAAAGTGGGCCTATTGCATGGCCAGATGAAGCCGAGCGACAAAGACAAAGTCATGGCCCAGTTCCTTGCGGGCGAAATCAGTGTACTCGTATCCACCACAGTCATCGAAGTCGGTGTCGATGTGCCGGAAGCCACCCTTATGGTGATTGAGCACGCGGAGCGGTTTGGCCTGGCGCAGCTCCATCAATTGCGCGGGCGCGTCGGGCGCGGCCAAGGAGAATCCACATGCCTGTTACTTTACACTGCGCCGCTGTCTGAAATGGGTAAGCAGCGTCTATCGACCATGCGTGATACGGAAGATGGTTTTGTGATTGCCGAAAAAGATTTGGAGTTGCGCGGTGCCGGTGAAATTTTAGGTACGCGTCAAAGCGGCATGCCGGAATTTCATTTGGCCGATATTGATGCCCATGCCGATCTGCTAGCGACCGCGCATAACGAAAGCCGTTTGATCGCTGAAAAGGATCCGCTGCTGACATCCCGCCGTGGCGAAGCCCTACGAATTTTGCTGTACCTGTTTTCACAGGATCAGGCGGTGCAAACGTTACGATCAGGCTAAGAGGAAGTGGTGACTGCCGTGGGATTTGAACCCACGACCTACTGATTAAAAGTCAGTTGCTCTACCAGCTGAGCTAGGCAGTCATTTTGGCCTAAAATTAGGACAGGCGGCATCTTGTAGCCGCTTTAGCGGACTGCTTCAAGGATTTTTTCCTGAACATTTGGGGTTACAAACGGCGAAATATCGCCCCCTAAACGGGCGATTTCCTTGAGGAAACTGGAGGACACGAATTGCCACTTGTCCGAGGCCATCAAAAAGACCGTTTCAATGTCCGGGGCAAGCCTCGCGTTCATGCCCGTCATCTGGAATTCATACTCGAAGTCCGAGACAGCCCGGAGGCCCCGGAAGATGATATTGGCCTGTTTCTGGCGGGCAAATTCGACCAAAAGGCTCTCGAATGCCTCTACGGTCACGTCACATTTCTTGTCCGGCAGGTTGGCAATATCGGTTTCGACCAGGTTCACCCGGTCTTCAAATTTGAACATCGGTTTTTTGCCCGGATTCTTAGCCACGGCGACGATCAGATGATCCACCAAAGATGAACAGCGCTGAATAATGTGCAAATGCCCCTTAGTGATGGGGTCGAACGTGCCGGGATAAATGCCGATGCGTTTTGCGGTCATACCCCGCATCTAACCACGCTTAAGGGTGCGCGGCAAGCGGCTGCGTTTGCATAGCTTTGACAGAGCCTTGTGTGACCTTTGGCGCAAAAATGTCGTCAGGCAGAATCATGTTTGATACCACGCGGTCGACGTTAAAGCCGTCAATTTTAAAATTAGGTCCATCAAAACTGCGTAACAATACTTGAGCATAAGCCGCTGTAATTCCCTGCCCTTGCGATTCTTTTACAATAAAGGCCGTCTGGTCATCGGACAGCGTACTTAAAAGCGCGTGCCGGAAAGCGGCAATCCGGTCCATCAATTTGAGCGCGATTTCAGGTGATGCCGCCGGATCATGGTAACCCGCCAAGCTCATATAACGACTAATTAATTG
>DATCRN010000238.1:0-2226 GCA_036568945.1 Alphaproteobacteria bacterium
GACCAGCAGAGATCACTGCAATCAACGGCTGAATGGAAATTTCTTCCGGTGTGCCGTCATCACCGGGGATGTAGTTTGTACCGCCGGTGTCCGCGCCATGATCCCAAACGCAGTAACCGTATTTGGTGCCCCAAGGGTCAGTTAATGCCAGACCCAAATCGGTCGGCAAAAAGCCGCCATTCGCAGGCGCCGTTTCACCGCCACCCGCAGGCACGAAGGCATGCGCTTCTTTAATCGGATCCGCATCGATACTGCCGGCCGTACCGTTGAGCGGCACCGCATTGGCAATGATCTTTGCGTTCATCAAAAGGTTGGTTTCGGCGATATTTTTCTGTGTCACGCGCGTGATCGTGGTCACAGGGCCGGTCAACGTTTGCATGCCCACGGCAGCTAAAACCCCGGTCAAAGCCACCGCTGCAAACAGCATGGCAAACACGTTGCCTCGCTGATTTTTGCGCGTATGCAGTCGATTGGCTTTGATCGGAATTGGCTTTAGCGTGGGTTGGAGCGGGTTACGAATCGCCAAAAACGCCAAAATCTGCCCTAAAATGTTGGACAGACTGGGTCTTTTTGTACAGGAAACGCCCGGTTCTCGGTCGTTTTGGGTGGAATTCGTCACTTGTGCTCCCCACGCGCTAGGGACTGGCGTTAACCATCCTTAATCTATCATACGTGGTTAAGCGTTAACAACACGTTGATGTCCTCTGGAAAATGGATTTTTCACAAAGAAAACAAATGCTTGCTATATTAACGAATACCCGCAACGAATCTGTGTATAAGCGGGATTTTTCAATAGGGAAAAAGTCGAAATTGCTAATAAAAACAATTCCTTTTCCAGAATATGGTTAATTTTATTAAATTTGGTTAATCGTTCTCGCTGGAACGCTTAAGGCTGAGCGGTTTGCCCGATCCGCCGGAAGATGCGCTAGCGCTGGCATTGTCGCCTTCTTCGCGACGCGGCGCCGGACGAGGCGCGCGCTGTTGCGGGCGACCGTCATCGCCGCCGACGGAATTGCCGATATCATCCGCAGGACCTTGTGCACCCGGACCGCCACGACGCGCAGCGCGATGCGACGGAATTGGAATCGGATCGTTCGGGTTTTGCTGACGATCGGCCACGGCCAAATCAATCTCGAGACGGGCGGCGACTTTGCGCAATTCATGGACCGCTTCCATCAACGCTTCACGTGCTGTGTGGTCGCTGCTTTTTGCGCGCCATGCCGTGTACGTTTTCGTGCAGGCTTCGCAGGCATCTTTTAGGCGTTGCGTAATGTCTTCCATGTCTATCTCTTCTTTTGAATTTTGTGCCCGTACACTAGCCTTTGAGCCTTGCATAAGCAAGCATCAACTAGGTGCCAAAAATGTTGTTAATCTGCTGTGTGACGCGAATAAATGTGGTGCGTTTCGACAGCTCCTTCAAGCGCCGCGCGCCTACATAGGTGCACGCCGACCGAATACCGCCCAAAATACCCTGCAATGTTGTGTTCACATCGCCGCGATACGGCACGCGGACTTCTTTGCCTTCGCTAGCGCGGTAAGTGGCGACGCCGCCGGAATGTTTTTCCATCGCCGTTTCCGACGACATACCGTAGAACACCAGGCTTTTAACGCCATTTTCTTCGATCACATCGCATTCCGATTGATCATGGCCTGCGAGCATGCCGCCCAACATCACAAAATCAGCCCCTGCCCCAAACGCTTTAGCGAGATCCCCGGGAACCGTGCAACCGCCATCAGCGCAGACCAAACCGCCTAAGCCATGGGCCGCATCCGCGCATTCAATGATGGCGGAGAGTTGCGGGTATCCGACGCCAGTCATTTTACGGGTTGTACAGACCGATCCGGGTCCGATCCCGACCTTCACGACATCGGCACCTGACAGCAGCAATTCTTCGACCATTTCATAGGTCACAACGTTGCCCGCCATGATCGTTTTGTCCGGGTACTTGGCCCGCATTTCCTTCACGAAATCGAGGAAGTTTTCTGAATATCCGTTTGCGACATCAATGCACAGCTTATTGATATTTATCGCATCCGTTTTTTTGATGACGGCCGCAAGCTTTTCTTGGTCATCAACGGTGATGCCAAGCGAATACCAAGCATTGGCACTTTTGGGCGTTTTAAAAAATGCAGCAAGTTCATCAACCGCGTAATGCTTGGTGAGGGCAACTGTAAGTCCTTCGCCATGCTGCGCAAAGGTTTCCGCCATGGCAATCGTACCTACAC
>DATCRN010000239.1:0-3493 GCA_036568945.1 Alphaproteobacteria bacterium
CACCGCCGCTGGCTGCAGATTGCGGCGTTCCACCGCCGAAACTAGAGCCGGAGCGCGTACCGTTCGCGGATGTCGCGAAAGCTGGAGCGTTTAAAGCCAGCACAGTGAAAAGAGCAACAATGCTAAGAGTTTTGTTCATGACAACCTCCTTATTTTGGTTGTTATCGTCAAACGCCCTAAGAGAATGATGGTTCCTAGGAAAACAAAGCGGAAAAACAAAGCCGCTGAAGCTTTTACACTTCAGCGGCTTCAAATTAGGACCGGCCCGTTCATGAGGGGACAGGACTTAGAGCCGATCCAAACCTTTAATTGTTAAACGTGTGATTAAAGCGCGACTCATACGATTGGTTTGTGTCGCCATAGCGCAGGTTGGCATTGAACTCCTGCGTCGTTCCGCGGATCGGGCGGATCGTAAAGGCGCGTCCATCCATATCGCCAATGCGATCGGTTTGAACTGCAACGCGGCCAGTCAAACCACCTGTATAGGCAGATGACCCACTGAATTTGCCTTTTTGATAGCCTCTCACAGGCTCAATATGCGTGCGTTTCAAATCTTGCATCGCTTGGTGACGATCATATTTGTCTTGATCGACAACAAACTCTTCTGCGAAGGCTGCAGGCGCAAGAACAGCCAGCGTCAACAATCCAGCTAAAAGGGTTTTCAACGTCTTATTCATTTGACACACTCCTTGTTCAAATTCTTTTTAGTCGTTAAACGAGCCGGTCGTGTACACATTCACGTTCCAGGCAGGATCGGCATAAAAACTGCCGTCCGTCTCGGTGTAGTAATCACCACCTTCGGTCGAATGGATTGGGCCACCTGCCGTGGTCACTTCCGTATGACCGACAACGCCATGCGGCGTTGCGCGATAGGTCGTGTTTTCGACGTGCGCGTTTTCAATTGGATACGGGCGGCCGGCAATGTGACCGACTTTACGCGTACCAACCGCAATCATCGATTCAGCGGCAACCGTGCGACCACCAACAATACGTGTGGCAGGAGCTGTCGTTACAACGACGCCAGGTGCAGCGCTGGAATAAGCAGTGCTTTGAGAAACATAGGTGGCGGCATCAGCGGCACCGGCAAAACCGGCTACACTCACTGCCGTCGCAAGCAACAAGGTTTTAAAGTTAGACATGATATTGCCTCCTTAAATGGGTTCGGGAGGCAAACGGTTACGGGTAAAAAAAGTTCCTACAATAAAATAAGGGGAATTATTCCACGATTTTCGGGACAGCAAAGAAACCGCTGGTCGATTCGGGTGCATTCTTCAGAATCTGGTCCTGGATATTGCCATCTGTGACCGCGTCGCGGCGTAAAGGCAAGGTGACATCGGTAACCGATGCCAGAGGCTCGACCCCATCGGTATTCACTTCGCCCAATTGTTCGATCCATTGCATGATGCCATTGATCTTGGTTGCATAACGATCTTGTTCTGCTTCATCAAGACGCAGACGGGCCAAACGGGCGACTTTGGTAACTGTTGCTTTATCGACGGTCATAGGGAATGTTTATAGGGTGAAATCAAGCGCAGTTCAACATCTGGAATCGGTCTGGCAGACTTGCCCCAAAGGCGTCCGATTGATGGGTATCGACCAAGGCACCAAAACCTTGGGTTTATCCTTATCTGACCCGGATCAGCTGGTGGTCACGCCTTTAAAAACCATCCAGCGAACCAAACTGGATGCCGATGCCAAAGCTCTTCAAATTATCATCAAGGATTATGGGGTAGGTGGCCTCATCATCGGCTGGCCTGTGAATATGGATGGCACTCAAGGCGCACGTGCGCAAAGCGTTAAGGATTATCTGCAGGTACTAATTCCCAAGCTCGACAATATCTGGCATGCCGTGTGGGATGAACGGCTGACATCCGATGTCGCGCATCGCAAGATGGCAGATGATATGGATCTAAGCTTTCATAAACGCAAAACAGCGGTGGATGCATTAGCGGCCCAAACAATTTTGGAAGATGCGCTGCATTTTATGGCCCGCAAGAAAGAATAAAGAGATTAGCCCTTTTGCCCGTATTGCAAAAGTTTCTCGCCGTTGGCCTTAAGCCAGAACCGACTCTCAAAATCCTCGGATAGTTTTTCACAGAGCGCCCAGAAACGCTGGCCATGATTCATGTGTTTAAGATGCGCAACTTCATGTGAGACGATATAATCAACCACATTCATCGGTGTGAAAACGAGACGCCAGCAAAACATCAATTTGCCTTCAGGGCTGCAGGAACCCCAACGCGCCCGCGTGTCACGTAATTGCAATTCCGGCACCTTGCGGCCGATGGTGGCTGCCTTTTCTTGCGCCATCGGCAAAATGATGCTTTCAAGCAAATCGCACAGGTAATTTTTAATGTTGGTGGAGGGGTCCTCACGCTTGGTCGTCACGATCAATTCTCGATCGGTCAATTTAAATTCAGTTGATCTTGATGTGGTGGCAACAAAGCGAAGCGTGCGATTGATGCCGAAAATCGGAATGACTGCGCCGTCCACAAACGGCACCGGCTTGTGCATTTTTGCAAGCTGCAATGCGATCCATTCCGTATTGCTCGCGGCAAATTCCCAAGCGCGACGCTCGGACATACGTTTGGGGACGACTAAACAAATTTTCCCGCGCGCAGGATCAACGCGCAAGGCGACACTGCGCGCCGTATTACTTCTGACGAAGCGCAGCGAAGTAGTCAGGTCTTTTTGCGCTGACTCTCCGGGTTGGGATGATTGCGGCGTGAGGCCCAAAAGGTTTAGAAACATACTCCACCACATACGGAATCATGAACTTAAAGTGTGCGTTGGTCTTTGGCATACCGTCAAGGCTAATCCCGGGGAAGCGCGTTTGTAGACGCAAATCAGGCGCGGGCTCAGTCATGTCGCTAACCAATTGTTTGCAATAATCAATGGTTTGGATGTTGTGGTTAATGCGCAATGCGCCTTCCGGCGTGCAACGCAGCATACCCAGTGGAATCTGATAAGTGCGGAAGAAATTATATTCAACCCAGTCATTAAACTGCGCGGATGAAATCATCCAGCCATCCAAACATTCATGAACATACGGATCATTCTCAAAGCCTGGTTGCGCTTCCCAACGCGAGGGCTTCATAAGCGACGCAACTTTGATCAAGTTTGTTAAAAACGGCAGCTGCATATTTTCGATGTCCGCTTGCAGCATGTCCTTATTTGTAAATAAGTGCGTGTTCAAATTTAAATGCTGCACGATCTTGTTATAAAATGGGCGATCGTTGACGGCAGGTAAAAAAGCTGAGTTACGCCATAGATATGCCAATGACAACACAACCTGACGCGATGCTTGTAAATACGATGTATAGATGCGTCGCAGGTCACGTTGTTTGTCTTCGGCAGCAGGTTTGCGGAATTTATAATGCGCAGACAATACTTCGATCCTGGCTATATCATCATCCATTTTTTGCGTGCCCATGGAATATTCAAGGAAAGCCAAATACACATGCTCCGCAAAACCAGCCGTCACATGCGCGAG
>DATCRN010000240.1:0-2916 GCA_036568945.1 Alphaproteobacteria bacterium
CTTGCATAAAGGCACGTGCGGATATTTCAGGCACTAATTTATCGCCTGATGCAGCAACCACCAAAACCGGCACGCTGATATTGGCCGTATCCACTAGGTCTGCGCCAATGCTCCAAACCCCGTTAATGGGTTGATTGTCGATATACCATTCCTGCAAGGCCTGACGCGCGCTTGGTGCCGCCAGATCGACGCCGTCATTCAGCCAATCTTCAACGATCACGAAACGACGCGCCGCGTCGCTCTCTTTGTCCATCGCAGCATAGGACCGATATTTGTTAAACGCGAAAAGCGGATCGATCGATGCGAACAACATCTGAATCCAATCCACCGGCAAAACATTTTTAGCCAAAAGCACGGCTTCTGCACTTGTCAGATACGCTTTCATGCGCAAGGTCGCCATATCGTCTCCAGCATGGAAATCCCATGGCGCCGCCAGCATAGTCAGTGACCGCACCCATTGTGTTTGATTCTTTAAGATGGATATGGCACCCGCAGCAATCGTTCCGCCCATGCAATATCCGATGACATGTGCAGGCTCCCTCGTTGTTTGCTGCAGGATTTTAAGGGCTTGGGCTAAACGCTGCGAAATATAGTCATCGATGCGAAATTGTCTTTCGTCCACACCAGGCACGCCCCAATCAAGCGTATAAACATCATATCCGGCATCTACCAAAAACTGTGTGAAGGAATGCCCTGCATCCAAATCCAAAATATCGACGCGGTTGATCAAAGATGGCACCAACAAAACCGGAATTTTATCATCGGATTTAGGAGCTGGGTAACGCAGCAAGGTGGATGACCCCGCACGCCAAATTTCCTCTTGTTGCACCCTTTGGGCTGTCTGTGGCGCGTCCATATAAGATTGCATGCCACGCTTCATTTCGGCGCTAAGACCCGATAAAATATGTTCGATCTTCTCCTTCTGTTCGGGCTGTTGCGCCCATGGCCATGCTGCGGCAGAAAGCAGGAATGCCGTGGTATAGAGGTGCATGTCGAGCGGCTGTGGCGCGCGTCTTTCCGAGGCCTTTTTAGGGACACTTGCTGCATTACCCCACGACGTTATGTCTTTATCGCGAGATCTTGCTGCAACGGCATTTGCGGATTTAGGCTTTTGTTTCATGTTAAAATGTGCATATATGCGCCTGTAATTCCTAAGACAAGGAGTATCCAGTCATGGCTCGCCCACGCAAGAAAAAAGATGACGTTATCGTTGTCAAAAAATACGCCAATCGCCGTCTTTATGATACAGGCCGCTCCTCTTATGTCACGTTGGACGATCTTTGCGACATGATTAAAGAGGGTCAGGAATTTGTCGTCCAAGACGCAAAATCCGGCGAAGATCTAACGCAGCAAGTTCTCACGCAAATTATCGTCGAGCAAGAAGGCCGCGGCCAATCCATGCTGCCACCGAATTTCTTGCGCACGCTTATCAAGTTTTACGGCGACGGCATGCAAGGCGTGGTGCCCAATTATTTGGAGCAAGCCCTACAAAATTTTGTGCAGCACCAGGAAACATTCCGTGATTCCATGACCAAATCCTTCGCTGGCATGATGCCGGGCATGGGTGGTATGCCGGGTCTGCCCGGCGCCGGTGCGTTTGATGAACTGAACCGCAAAAACATGGAAATGTTCTCCAACACCATGAACAATATGCTCAAGCCGTTCGGCGGTACGATGCCGGGTGCCTCAGCAAGCTCTGGTAAGGGCGCCTCCTCTCGCCCGCAAAGCCGTGACGAGAAAGTCCGCGCGCTCAAAGCTGATATCACCAAAATGCAGGAAGAACTGCGTGGCCTGCTTTCGGGTTCATAATAGTTTTCAACGGATTTTAGACCCCCGCGAAAGCGGGGGTTTTTGTTTATGGGAGGAAAAAGGATGAAAAAGATATTTATCGATGGTGAACACGGAACCGTGGGCTTAGGCATTCGCGACCGCCTAAAAAAAGTTGCGGGCGTAGACCTCGGCAGCCTGCCCGATGCTGATCGCAAAAATGCAGCGGCAAAACAGGCCTTGCTGAAGGACGTCGATCTGGCCATCTTATGTCTGCACGATGATATGGCACGCGAAACCGTGGCCCTAGCCGGAACGGACGGCCCCAAAATTTTGGATGCTTCAACCGCGCATCGCGTTGCAAGCGGCTGGACCTACGGTTTCCCGGAAATTGAAACCGGCCAGGCACGGGCAATTGCCAAATCCAAACGCGTTGCCAACCCAGGGTGTTATGCGACGGGCGCCATCGCCCTGCTCCGTCCCTTGATCGACAACGGATTATTACCGGCCGATCATCCGGTTACGATCAATGCCGTCAGCGGTTATTCCGGTGGCGGCCGTGCTTTGATCAACACTTTTGAAACCAATGCCGATTTGCATTTTTATTTGTACGGCCTTGGGTTCGATCACAAACATCTGCCTGAAATCAAAGCCTATGGCGGCCTAACCCGCATCCCTGTCTTCATTCCCTCGGTCGGCAGTTTTTACAACGGCATGTTAGTATCCATCCCTCTGCATCTGGATGCCCTGCCCCTCAAACCAAAACCGGCCGATCTGCATGATGCACTAAGCAGCCGATTCAACACACAGGCTTCAACCGTTCATGTACAGCCGCTTGAAAAACCGCAAGACATCAACGCTGAAACATTGAAGAACGGCGATAACATGATCCTTTATGTTCTTGGAAGTGCCGACCGCACGCAGGCGCTGCTTGTCGCGCAGCTCGATAATTTGGGTAAAGGTGCCTCCGGCGCCGCTGTTCAAAACATCAAACTGATGCTGAACCTCTAAAAAAGAAGAGCTCCACACAGGAGCCCTTTTTACTGTGCTGAATTTTTTAAGCGGTTTTTTGCGAGCGCTGCGCATGCGTCTTGGGCAACCAAACCCGTTCGATGGATGGAAAGCCGAACGCATAGCCCTGAATATGAT
>DATCRN010000241.1:0-4152 GCA_036568945.1 Alphaproteobacteria bacterium
CCGCCATGGCAATCGTACCTACGCCATCCATATTTGCTGCGATAACTGGCGTGCCGTTAAAGTCATGGCCGCTCCATTTAAATTTGAAATTCCGGGTGATATCGACCTCGCGGCGCGACCCCAACGTGCTGCGTTTTGGACGGATCAAAACGTCCTTAAAATCGAGTTTGATTTCAGATTCAATATGCATTCTTTTCTACCCATTTATATGAATTACGCGTGTCATCGAAATGAACAAATTTTGGCGGCATAACGATGTTGCCGCGCGCCAAGCGGATATAGATATCAGCAAGACCTCCACCCTCAAGCGGCACATGACGCAGACGTTTGTAGATCCCCCGCGGTAGCCCTTCAAACAAATCCAGTTTAGCGAGCAAGGCCTCGTCAAAACTATAAAGCTCCCCTTCAATATGGGAACCTTTTCCGGGTTCGGCTTCCAGAACGCCTGGCGAAAACGACCCCGGTGAACTTGCGGATGCATATTCTCGCATCAGGAAATTTGGCTGCGCTGTCCGGTCTTCGCGCACGAATTTAGCGTTGAGCATTTGAATGTCGTTCCGCTCCCCTTTTTTGAGGGTGCCATAAACCAATGCCCAGTATGGATTGTCGTTTGTCACTGCGCGCTCCAACCACCATCCATGCTATAAGCCGATCCGCGCATTTGAGAGGCCGCATCCGAGCATAGAAATAAAGCGAGTTCTCCAACTTGCTCTGGTGTCACAAAGTCCGCAGAGGGTTGTTTTTCCAAGAGAAGTTTAGTTTTAGCCTCATCATTCGATAAACCATCCCGGGCCGCGATGGCGTCGATTTGTTTTTGCACCAACGGTGTCAAAACCCAGCCAGGGCAGATAGCATTGCAGGTAATTGGCTCGCGCGCCGTCTCTAGCGCCACCACTTTTGTAAGGCCAATTAACCCGTGTTTGGCCGATACATAAGCCGCCTTGTTTGCCGAGGCGACCAAACCATGGACGGATGAGATATTAATAATCCGACCCCAACCTTGTTTGCGCATATGCGGTAAGGCGTTTTGGATGGCAACGAACGGAGCGGTCAGCATCAAACTTAAAATCAGATCCCATTTGTCTTGGGCAAAATCGGTTATGGGGCTCACATGCTGGATACCAGCATTGTTTACCAGAATATCGATCCGCCCTCCCTGTTTCACTGTATCTTGAACCAAGGCTTTAACCCCTTCCGGTTTGGATAAATCCGACCCATTATAAAAGGCCTTCACCCCGAATTCTTTTTCTAATCCTACACGCAACTTTTCGATCTCAGCTGCATCGCCAAAACCATTCAGCATGACGTTCGCGCCCTTTGATGCGAATGCGCGCGTGATCGCAAGACCGATCCCGCTTGTAGACCCCGTAACCAGCGCAACCTTACCTTTTAAATCTGTCATTGTTCTCTTCTTTGCTGCGTTTTTAGCGGCTGATTTCAGCCATTTTTAAGACTTCTTGAAAAAAGTGTCGGCCGCCGCCGCGCTCGCCTTTTTGCGCGCGATTTCTGCCTTCGTACGTTCAATTTCGGACATGCATTCGGCGATGTAGTCGTTCAACTCATCGATGGAAAGTGAGTCCAATTTTTTTAAGGTAGGTTTCTTTTTTTGAGGTTCGTTGTCGTCATCAAACATGGCGTAAAGGACTCTAGCTTGCCCTCTTTAGGTGGGCAAGCGGAAGGCTGCTCAATACCCTCTAAAAAGGGTCTCGCCCAAGAATGGTGGATTTTATTAATATTTTCTGGCAATCCGGCCAAAAATGGCTATATTGCCCGGGCTTTAGCCCAAAAAATGAGGATTATAACGATGACGGCGCCCTTAATGCCCAAAGCCACCGCGATGTGGCTGATCGAGAATACCACCCTGACCTTTGGCCAGATTGCCGCCTTTTGCGGTTTGCACGAACTGGAAATTCAAGCGCTCGCTGATGGCGAAGGCCAGCAAGTCACGGGCCAAAACCCCATCCAGCTGCGTATCCTGACCCAAGAGGAAATTACGCGCTGTGAAAAGGATCCAAAGGCAATGCTGATTGGCATCTCGACCGACCTGCCGGAGCCGAAAACCCGTTCCAAAGGCCCACGTTATACGCCGATTTCCAAACGTCAGGACAAGCCGGACGCGATTGCTTGGCTGCTCAAGCAACACCCTGAGCTTAACGACAACGTCATTTCCAAACTGGTTGGCACAACCCGCAACACGATCCAGTCAGTTCGTGATAAGACTCACCCGAACTCAGCCAACTTCCAGCCTCGCTCGCCAGTCGAACTGGGCCTGTGCACCTACACGGAATTTGACCGCGTCGTACAAAAAGCGCGTAAACAGGCCGAAAAAGAAGGCCGCTGGAAACCCCCAGTCGAAGAAAAAGAAGAAGCAGCCCCAGCCGAAAACCAAGGCTCCGGTACAGGCTTCGACTTCACCAACTTCCTGCGCGGCACCGGTACCAACGCGTAAAATTTATGCTTCGCAATTCTACCTATTAAAAAACGCCGCTCTTTCGAGCGGCGCTTTCCTATCCTCTAGGAAGGAATGGGGCAATGGGGGGTAATTGTTTTAAGCGCGTCCAACCTGACGTTCGCGGACTTCGGTCATGAGGTCCTCACGGACCCCGGCCAAAATGTCCTTAATCATCAATTTTTGTCTTTTGAGTTGGCGGACGTATGTGTCGTTCGCAGATGGGAGGCTCTCTTCCCGTTCAATCAGAGCCGATAGCATGGAATGTTTACGGTGTAATGAATCAAGACGTTCTTGTGGCAGCATGGGTCTCTCCTCTTTGTTTCCCAGAAAACGCGTGTACCCTCAATTTTTTTATTCGCTGATAATTAATAGCTAGCACACTGACCTATGATTCGCCAGTGATTCCGCGGAATTTCTCAGATCCACGCTAACATGTTCTATCTGCTTATAGTTTAATTGTGCGATGCACCAGCTTAACGATCGGTTAAAGGCATTCGGGAAAATTCATTTTTCCTGGCAAGGAATCAAAACAAAAAACCGGTCTCGTTTTTAAGGAGACCGGCTTCTTCATTACAAGGATTTATGGAGAACTGCATCGAATGGAGGGACGAGCTGTTCTTAAAGCCAACTCTACGCCTGATTCTTTAACAGACTCTGAATCGATTCCGGCAAGTCGGGGAAAATTCAACACCACATTTCGTGGACGACTTCCAATTGCGGGTAATGGCGGCGCGCCAAACGCTCTTCGAGCGGCCATAAATACTCTTTGCCGAAACTGGTATAAGACGACAATACCAGAGTGTTCCTGCGGCCAGCGGCATAGGTGAAAAGCTCGGCAAACAAACGGCGGCCATAACCGAAACCTTTGGCATCCTCAGCGGTTGCCAGATACCGGACATTGATGTCTGCTTCAAAAGTCATCAATTTGGCCGCAGCGACGATACGCTGATCATTCTCGCGCTTGAGCAAGAGATAATCGTACTCCGAGCCGGATGTCACCCGCATGACTCCAGTGCAAAAGCGGCCATTCATCGCTTCACGGAAAACGGTGTTGAATGTCGCTTCATCGGCCGCAATGGCTTGGACGGGATAGGCAAAACGGGACATGGCTTCGATGTACCAAACCGTGTACGAATTTGTCCAATTTTGGATCAAGGCCTTGGCAAAGCCGCAATCCCATCCCACAATCCCTTCATGCGCTTTATTCTAATGGCCTTGATCTTCTTAAGCTCCGCCCTGCCCGCCATGGCGCAGGAAGCGCCGCAAAACAAGGCACTGATGCAATTTGCCGCCAATAATTTGTCCTTTGATAAAGCCGTCGATACCAAAGCCAAATCGATTTTCATGCGCCAATTTCCCGGTTGCGCGCAGGTGCTTCAAATCGTGCGCCAACTGCCCCTAGCGCTGGGCGAACTAACTTTCCCTGCCGGCAATGCCGATGAAAAATTTCCGGCACCCACGACAGGTTTATGGACAGAGCATGTAAAAATCCGCGGTTGCGATAAGGTGCGCCAGGTCAATCTCTTGGCAAGCGGACAACAGGATGGCACCGTCGTATTGCTCGCGCTTTTGCCGGGTGAAACGCGCGCCGATCCCGCAATCCAACGCGATGCCGAACGTATCGGCGCAACATCGATTACCAAGGCGGATGCCACGTGTTCGGATGCACCGAATGTCCTGAATACGCGTTTTTTAAGTTA
>DATCRN010000242.1:0-14406 GCA_036568945.1 Alphaproteobacteria bacterium
CCTGCGCCGCTTTCCTTTGCTTTTAGGGTTGGGGTCGTCACCATCGGCGGCAGGCGGAGTTCGGCGCCGGCGATCAGGCGCGTATCCGTCTTAACGCGTTTGCCATCCATGCGGATCTGTCCGGTACGCAGTAATTTTTGAATTTGGCCAAAGCCAAGGTCAGGATAATTCTTCTTAAGCCAGCGATCGATGCGCTGATCGTGATCATCCTGCGCGATAATAACGCTCATCGTGCCATGACCTTTAAACCAATGGCGCAAGCACCGATGGATAAAAATACGCTGGTAAGGACATAGGCTGCTGCTAACGTGGGTTTACGGTCATACAACATGATTGCTTCCAGCGAGAAAGCGGAGAAAGTCGTAAAGCCGCCCAGAATACCCGTTGTCCAAAAAAGTTTGAGCATTGGATCGACAGGCTCGCGTAGTGCGAAAACACCAATAAGTAACCCCATGATCAGGCAGCCGATAATGTTGATTCCCAGCGTGCCATAGGGGAAAGCGGAGCTCAAAACACGCGTCGTTGCAATACCAACGCCGTATCGTGCCATAGCGCCCAATGCGCCGCCCAAACCGATAGCCAGAACATTCATCATTTGTTTTGCGCCTGTTTTTTGGCACGCATTGCGGCCCATTCTTCCAAACGGTTTTTCAATTCTTTTTCAAAGCCCCAACCGCGAGGATCATAGAATTTTTGACGGGGCATTTGATCGGGGAAATAGTTTTGACCAGAAAATCCTTCTTCTGTATCCGGGTCATATTGATATCCGGTGCCGTAGCCGATTTCTTTCATGAGTTTGGTCGGTGCATTTAAAATATGCATCGGTGGCATCAGCGACCCGGATGATTTCGCGGCCGCGCGTGCCGCGCCATAAGCCGTATAAGCCGCATTCGATTTAGGACAGGTGGCCAAATAAATCAGCGCCTCCGCCAATGCTAATTCGCCTTCTGGCGATCCTAGGCGCTCATATGTTTCCCAAGCGGCGATGGTAAGGCCCAAGGCTTGCGGGGATGCAAGGCCGATATCCTCGACCGCCATACGCACCATACGCCGCGCGATATAATGCGGATCCTCACCGCCATCCAGCATGCGGCAGAACCAATACAAAGCAGCATCAGGGTCCGATCCGCGCACGGATTTATGCAAGGCTGAAATCAAATTATAATGGCCTTCGTCCGATTTATCGTAAAGCGGTGCGCGTTTTTGCACGATGCGGATCAAGCGATCATTGTCGATCACATCGCCCGGTTTTACTTGCAACATGATCTGCTCGATCATATTCAAGAGAAAGCGTCCATCGCCATCCGCCATGCTCTTTAATGCGGCGCGTGCTTGCGGCTCAAGAGGCAATTCCCGATCTAGCGTGCTTTCGGCGCGTTCGATGATTTGCTCAAGCGCTGTGTCATCCAATCGATTAAGGATGAAAACGGTTGCGCGTGATAACAAAGCGGCATTGAGTTCGAATGATGGATTTTCGGTTGTGGCGCCGACCAAAATAATCGTGCCGTCCTCGACATAGGGTAGAAATGCGTCTTGTTGCGATTTGTTGAAGCGATGAATTTCATCGACAAACAAAAGCGTCTTTTGGCCCATGTCGGCCTTCGCGCGTGCTTCTTCAAAAATTTTGCGAAGCTCTGCTACGCCGGAAAAAATCGCGCTGATTTGTACGAAATGCAAACCCGACATTTCAGCAAGGATTCGTGCCAGCGTCGTTTTCCCGCATCCGGGCGGGCCCCAAAGAATGATCGATGTTTGGGTTTTATTTTCCGCCATGCGGCGAAGTGGACCGTCAGGCCCCAGCAAATGATTTTGCCCAACAATATCGTCCAAACTCGTCGGACGCAGGCGGTCAGCTAGGGGCCGCGTTTCGTCCTTCATCGTTTTGAACAGATTTTGAGTTTGGGGCATGCGTTTAACCTATTGGTTTCATAAGCAATATGCGAGCCGCATAATGTGGGATTTTTATCCTAATAAACAAGTTTTTCTTTCCAGAACCTATCCCTTAAAATCCCATTCGAAAACATGGGGGGATCTATGAAGGCACTTAATCGATCTTTGGTCGCAGCAGCTTTTACCATGGCGGCATTCCCTGCTTTTGCGCAAGCGGATACGACACCATCACCTGATCAATCATTGGCGGAATGGTGTAAACAAAATGCCTCATGCCTGGCGTGGAAACATATTGCTGGCGGTGTCTTGTCGGGGGGTGTTGGTGTGCTTGGTATTGCCGCCACCGGAGCGACTGAAGGTTTAGCTGCGCCTATTACTCTTCCTGCCACCGCAATCAGTTTAAGTTTTAGTACTGCTGAATTTCTTTTAGGTGCAACGGCGCTGGGTTTAGCTGCTGTTGGTGATGAACGAGACTCGCTTGCTTTATCCCGAGGTATGACAGACGGCCTGGAGGTCGGTCAAAATGCTCTTACCTATTCCGGCGCAGCAATCCTACTTTTTGGCAGCGTGATGGGCGCCGATAATAAACAGACAATGGATAGCATTTCAAAGGCAGCGGAATATGAACATTACGTGATGGCCGTAAAAGATTTACGCGAGTCGATGGAGGAGTTGGCAGGACATCTGGCGCAAAATGCCGGTAAGAGTGTGCTTGCTCAAGATTGGGCTCAATTCGCACACGCGACATGGGAAGTGACTTCAACATTTACCAAGGCAACATGGGATTTATTTAAACCGCGCACAAAGCCTGAAAATCCGATATCGCCTGATTTTCCGGATATAATTGATGATGTAACAATAGATGACCCAAAAGATGACCCAAACAATGTGCAGATTTTGCCACACGATGATGGCCCAATCAACGATCCAACAATTACAGTTGATCCTCCCATAGAGATACCTGATGAAATAACTGATCCGCCACCGCCACCAAACAATGATAATAAGGGCGGACCTGGCTCGTATAATTGCGTCCCAGATTTTTTCCAGACGGGACCCGTGCCGGAGAATGTCGTGTATTACTTCAATGCACAGGTTCAGCCGAGAATTATTCGCGTCGTAAATAGGGTCGATCGCTGTCCACCGGGCATGCACGAAGTGCCCAGATAATTTGTATAAGCATCAGTAAACGCTGAAGGTCGCCTGTCACGCCGTTAGTGTAGTTGCCCACATCTCTAAAATTTGCTGCCTGCAATATAGTTATGTTAATAGTCCAGCCATGGATTATAGGCCAAAAAGCGGGTCCTCTCTTAAACGCCGCGCGAAAGCGTGGGCGCTTGTGGCTGGGATAAGCGCAGGAGCTGTCGTTACGGCGGAGATTGCATCACGCGTGGCCTTAAATGCGCGTACTTGGGGACTGACCGACTTTGCGCATGGGCCTTATGTGCCGGAACCTGAGTTTTGTGACAGCATCTCAGCCTCCGCCTTGAATGCGCATTTTTCTGGATCGGAATTATCGCTGATCGCAGGGCTATACGCTGGCGCGCTCAAAGACAATGCGCCCGATCGCGCGCGTGCTATCGAGGCTGCGGTGCAGGCATCACTTCTAACGGGCGTCGACATCAATTTCATCTTGATCAAGATGCAGCGTGAATCATCGCTGGGCATCTTGCGTAATGCGAGCACCAGTTCGGCGAAGGGCAATCTACAGGCGACAGGTCCGACCTGGATTGAGCTTCTATATAACCAAGTACTTTTTAAAAATGATGATCAATATATGCCAATCTATGGGCCTTATTTGAGGAAGCTCAAAGTATGGCTTGAAAAAGGGATGTTCAAATATTCCACCGATGCAGAAACCGAAAAATATTTACTTGGGCTGCGTCTCATGGATCCGCAATTGGAAACCTATGTATTCGCCAAGCAATGGGCGCACGATTATCCGGAATTGGTGCGTAGCAACCATCAAGATTTGCTTGTATCAGCGCGCTTGGGCGGTGAAATGATAAATGGTGGGCTTAAGGGAATCGCGTCTTCTATGCCGATATGGATGCGCCTTGTGTTCGACGGTGATTTTAAAATCCAAGCGCAAAGTTACCGCGAACATTTTTTAGGCGACCGAGGTGATGCTCGTCTGCAATCGCATTTGTGGCAGCCCGGCGCCGCAAGCGAAGCTTTCCCATCACAAGCAGCCGCCAATCCCAATGTCTTTTACAAAACAAACGGCACGCCGCGTACGGCATCCGAAGTTTATGATTTCCTGAACGAAGGTGCTGTTAAGGCTGTACAAGATGTGCAGATGTTATCATATGGCGGCAATAATCTGGCTTCTACGTGTGAACAAGCGCGCGTCGAAGTGAAACTGCCGCGTCCGCGGCCTAATCTATCGTAGGATCAGTGTTTGATCGCGTCCGTTGCGACGCAAAGTCAAAATCCAGCCGCGTTTCGTGTCCGCTTTATCCAAAATGGCTTGTACATCGTCCGTGGCGCCAACCGCGCGGTTGCCCACGGCGATAATGCCATCGCCTTCTTGCAAGCCCATACGATCGGCAATGCTGCCTTGAGCTACGGATTGAACCACAACGCCTTCATCCATCCCGCGCAGTCCCATGTCTTCGATCACGGCAGGGGACACGTTGACAAGCGTGGCGCCGCTTAACGGATTTTTGCCGTCGATGGTGACCGGTTCGCGCGCGGGTATTTCTGGGGGAGCAGATGCGGTGAAGCTTAGATCTTGTTCCTCGCCGCTGCGCTGGATTTTAAGTTTGGCATCTTGACCCAATGGAATGGTGGCGATGCGGAATTTGAGTTCATCGGCATCGCGAATGGCGCGGTCGTTGATCGATAAAATAACATCGCCGGTTTTGAGGCCGGCTTTTTCTGCAGGGCCTTCTTCCGCCACCGTTGCGACAAGCGCACCCACCGGATGATTCATGCCAAGCGATGAAGCAATATCAGATGTCACATTTTGTGCGGTAAAGCCAAGCCATGGACGCACGACACCGCGTTTAGTCACCTTGCCGGATTTTTCGGCTGCGATCACCGCCTGCACCATTTCGGAAGGCACAGCAAATCCGATACCTAGAGATCCGCCGGATCTGGAATAGATCGCCGAGTTTACACCAACCACGCCGCCATCCATATTTACAAGCGGCCCGCCGGAATTGCCTGGGTTGATCGCGGCATCGGTTTGAATAAAGAAGTCGTAATCATTGATATCGGTATTTGACCGCGCAAGGGCAGATACAATGCCGGATGTGACAGTCTGGCCTACGCCGAACGGATTACCGATCGCAACTACCAGATCGCCAACCTCCAGCGTTTCGCTTGGGGCTAGGTTTGCAACCGGCAAATCTTCGCCCTTGGTATCGATGCGCAGCAAAGCTACATCGCTAGGACTGTCTTGCAAGACGGATTTGGCTTCAAACTCACGGCCATCAGTCAGGACAGCAACAATTTCTTCCGCCCCGTCAATGACGTGTGCATTGGTCACGATCAGACCTGTGGGGCTGACGATGAAACCGGATCCCAAAGAATTTTCGACGCGTTTGCGCATCGGTGAAAAATTATCAAAGAACGGCGCAAAAAATGGATCATCCAAAAACGGATTCATGTTGCGACCGGTCACGGTGCGGCGCGTGTAAATATTAACGACAGCAGGCGCGACTTTTTTAACGATGGGCGAATAGGTGAGTTTGACTTGAGCGGCTGATGCAGGAACGGTGGGCGCGGGCACTGCTTGCGGTGTTTGCGCCGGCAGCGGTGTAATCGTGACAGCCGATACGGCGGCATCTTTGGCTGCTTGTTCGGCGCTATCCTGAGCGAATGTGAGGCCGGCGCCCAAAACCAGCAGGGCTGCTGTCAGCAAAAACGTTTTCATGGATATATATCTAGTGCGAAGTTTTGGCAAAACTTGGGCAGGTTTTATGGCATGGCCACTTTGGCACCAGAGCCGCCGCCATAGTAGGGGCGAATAACAGGGATAATACGCTCGATCCAGGCATCAGCCTCCGGCGTTGATAGGCAGCCGTTTTCATCAAAATCGACCGTACGACCATTGGGCATATAACGGGTATGGCGATCCAAATAGGCACTGGTTTCTTCAGGGAATAAAGGATCGACCAAAGTTAGTGCCAATTCCGGCGCACGGCGACCCAACATAGCCTCCAAATTTTCACGCTCTTTTTGCATGGCTTTGCGATCATAAACATGCGCCAAAATAGGAGAGGAAAAATATTCCTTCATCAAATCATCGAATTGATCATCGTTCACATTGGCACCGCGCATGGCTTCAATGGGCGCCTCGATGCGCCAAGCACCACCGGGCTCTTCCGGCTCACCGATTTTTGCCAATGCGCGCAATTGGCCGCCACGATGATTGAGCGCTATAAAATGCGATAGTCCCGTAACCGTATCGATACCATCGAACACCGTGGGACTACGCAGGCGGCGGCAAAGCGTATTGAGTTCTGATTGAGATCGCACAGGCACGGCCATATAACCGAAGGATAATTTAATGGTCGGCATATTGCCCGGAAAAACAACTTCTACCGGATGTGAATCCATACGGCGTGTGTAAATCTCACGGTTTAGATCTTGCGTTTCCTGGCCGCGATGCCTCCCGAATTCCTGCGCGATATCTAAAATATCGGTGATGGGAATACGTTTGAGTAAATCTTGAGCTGGCACGCGCATGCCGGTCACCATGCCGCTGTCGATCACGCCATCATAGCGGTATTCGTAGGCGTAAAGCTTGCGCAGTTCATCAATCAATTTGCGCGACATGCTTTGCGATATATTGCCAATCAAATGGGATGGGCCTGCTACGATAAAGAACGCATGGCGCACTGGCAGTTTTAATTGTTCAGCCTTGGCACGCGCTAACAATTTATGCACCAAGGGCACTGTTGCTATACGTTGACGCCAAAGCTCAATGTCATGCATACGTTGATAATCAAGCTTATCATCAGCCCCCAGATTAAAATGCTGTATCAGCATGTCGCGTGGTCTGTGCGGATAATTATGAGTGACCATTTCAGCGAACACTTCGCGTGAAAAGCGTCCAAGATCGCGCGCTAATACACAAGAAGCCGTCCATAGATCAAGAACGAGTTTCCAATCGCTGCGATTTTTAGGCAGCGCAATTGCGTCTTTGTTTTCTGCAATCAAATTGGCAAGGGATATCAGATTTTTGGCGACTTCAGGCGCGATCTGTTTTTCTGTCAGATTTTGGTAAAAAGTGACACGTGATTTGGTTTTGGCCCCGAACATTTGCGCGGCAAACTTGGCTGGATCAATGTCGACCCCGCCCACTCTGTAAGTCATGGATTCGACAATATCCATGCTCCATTTTCTACTCTGATAATCATCCGTAAGGGTAATGATAGGAAAAGCGGTCACAATTTGACGGCGTAATGTACCTACGCTGAAATCTTTGCCTAACCTTAGGTCTTCGTCAGGATAAAGAACCCAATTATAATTGGATAAAAGCCGCGAGGACGGATTGACCGCTAGGGCTTTGGTAATTTCGGCATCCATTTGATCGTGAACATACCGAAGGCGCTCAACTTCGAAGATGTCGTTGTTGCCGATAAAGCGCTCGAGAGCATTTTTGATACCGATGAACAGATGTTTGCGCAAAGACGCATTGTTGCGCACGACACCACCCACATTTTCCACGGTCAAATCGTCTAATTGACGCACCATGTCGTCGGCAAACAAGAGACATGTTGTTGTCATGTCCTTATAGGCCGTGGTCTTGCCATCGGCCATAAAGCCAAAATCGTCTACTTCCGTAATGCCTTTCGGCAATTTGCGGGCGAGTTCTGTATGACGTGTGCCCAAAGTCTGTTTGAGTTTTGGCTCAAGCGTGCGCAAGACGCTTTGGAAATGTTTTTTGCGTACCTCGGGCGTCATCTTATTACCAGATAGGCGCATGTCTTCGACCAATTGATCGACATCGAAAATGCGCATGGCTTTTTTTGCATCAAGCGTAACGATGCGGTATCCCATCATGCCGGGTTCAGTGACGCCACGCGCAAAGGCATAGGTATCGTACATGACGGACTTTTTTGCACCGGGTTGATGCAGACTATAATAACGCGGGCGGGTAATACTTTCGAAAGCTTCAAAGATCGGCGTAATGCGCTCTACAAAGGCAACCGAGTCTATGCGTCCAAAACCAGGATCGAGTTCGTGCAGAACATCGGCAAAAATGTCGGCAATGTCATATTGGCGCGGAAGGTCCGAAAGCATGGCGCATATCTAGCATGCGTCGTTTTTGAGGTGCAAATTTAGAACGGATTATCGTTCCCGGGCAGGGCGACAACCAGGCCGTCCAGTTCGTCGCGCATTAAGATTTGGCAGCTAAGACGCGAGGTTTTGGTCAGATCAAACGCCAAATCCAGCATGTCTTCTTCTTCCATGGCAATGCCGTCGCTGGGGGTGACGCGCCCGTACCAGTCAGGGTGTACCACGACGTGACAGGTGGCGCAGGCAAGAGATCCGCCGCAGGCACCTTCAATATCATTGATGCCGCTTTTACGCGCGATTTCCATCACCGATAATCCATTCGGCGCGTCGACTTGGAACGGTGTGCCGTCGCGCAGGATGAAGGTCATGCTAGGCATGTTTTTCCCATCCTTTAGAAAGCGTCGAATAAAGCTCGATAAAATTGTTGATGTCATCTTCGCTTGTGTTCCACCCAAGCGAAACACGCAGCGCGCAATTGGCGGCTTCGGGTGTTACGTGCATCGCTTCCAATACATGCGATGGTTTGACCGATCCCGATGAGCAAGCCGACCCGGACGACACGGAAATCCCGGCAAGATCGAGCGCCATGAGTTGCGTATCGGCCGGCACGCCTTTGAGCGAGAAGCAGGATGTATTGGCAACACGGCGCGCGCCGTTGCCGTAAATGTGAATGCCAGGCACGCTTTGTTGCAATGTTTTTTCCATGCGATCGCGCAACACGGAAAGTTTTTGGTAGGCCTTTAAATCGGCGCTGGCTAATTTCGCGGCCATACCGAACCCAACGATCGCGGGCGCATTTTCTGTCCCCGCGCGTTGACGGCGTTCTTGTCCGCCACCGTGAAGCAGCTTCACCGGCGGTGCTTTGGGCGCGGCAATCACGGCGCCTGCGCCTGGTGTGCCACCCATTTTATGCGCGGATAAGGTGATGTAATCAGCGCCAAGTGCCGTCATGTCGATCGGAATGCGTCCCGCCGCCTGCACCGCATCCACATGCACCAGTATGCCTTTGGCATGGGCTTGGCTCGCTATATCCGCAATCGGTTGGATAACGCCGGTTTCATTGTTCACCAGCATGACGGAAATGAGCGCAATGTCATCCAGCAATGAGGGCAAGACATTCATATCCACTTCGCCATCAGCGGTGACGGGAAGTCGTCTTGCAAGCGGGGCTGATTCGATGACAGATGGATGTTCGATGGACGATGTAAGAATACGGTCTGGCGGAAATTTTTTAAGGACCATGTTGTTGGCTTCCGTCGCACCTGACGTGAAAATCACACCTTTGGTATCTGGTGCGCCGACAAGTTTGGCAATTTCCGTACGCGCTGATTCGAGCGATGCGCGCACAGCGCGGCCATGACTATGCACGGATGACGCATTGCCAGTCGTCGCCAAAGCAGCCGTGACGGATTCCAACACAGCAGGTTTGATCGCGGTTGTCGCGTTATGATCTAAATAAATGCGCATCCTTTGACCTTAGGTAAGGCAAAGGGTCATTTCTTAAAGAGTTTTTGGTAGACTTCAAGGCGTTCAGAAACGACGTCGTCCAAGGATACGTGGTCTAAGAGGCCGTAAACCATACCACCTAAGGATTCCCAAAGTTGGTCGGTTGCCAGTTCTTCCCCACCGGTTTTGCGGGCGTTTTGACGGGATCTTTGTGCCGCTGGGGTATCTTCGGCAGCGCGCATAATGGCGGCGACCGAAATCTCATTGGCAGGCATGCCCAGGCAATAACCGCCACCAGGGCCACGATGGCTCTTAACCAGCCCATGCTTACGGAGACCCGCAAACATCTGTTCCAGGTAAGATAACGAAATCTTCCGGCGGGCGGCGATTTCGGACAAGGGAACCGGGCGCCCTTCCTGCATGCTGGTGAGGTCCACCATAGCTGTCAGAGCGTGTCTCCCCCGAGAACTAGTTTCTAATTTCTCTAATTTTTGCACTTTTGAACTCTCTTATTCTTTTTCTTATGGTTCGTTTCGAGGAAATCACGTTACGTTCAATATATAGGGAAATAAACCATAAGCTTTTCAGGGCAATAGCTTGCTGCAATTGCTAACAAGATTTGACAAAATAGCTGCGGTTTCTCTATAACGGCTTGATCCGGCTTGAAGTTCCTTAAAAAAGGGCGGAAATCCGGGAGATTCTTACCCTTAAGAATTAGAAAGTTTCTTAATGCCCGAAGTCATCATTAACGGCCCTGCAGGTCGCATCGAAGGTCGTTACACCCATTCAAAAACCGCTAATGCACCGCTCGCGTTGGTTTTGCACCCGCATCCCGAGCATGGCGGCACCATGAACAATAAAATCGCTTACGCGCTCCACCAGACCTTTGCTGCGCGTGGTTTTTCGACCATGCGCTTCAATTTCCGCGGCGTGGGCAAAAGCCAAGGCACGCATGACAAAGGCGAAGGCGAGCTTTCTGATGCAGCCTCCGTCCTTGATTGGATGCAGGCGCTTAACCCCAATGCCCCCTATGTATGGGTTGGCGGGTTTGCATTCGGCGCTTGGATCGGCATGCAGCTGTTAATGCGCCGGCCTGAGATTCGCGGCTTCATTTCCGTGACACCTCCTGCCAATGTTTATGATTTTAGCTTTCTGGCACCTTGCCCGACTTCCGGCCTCATCATCCATGGTGCGAACGACGATATCGTCGCAGCCCAACCGGTCCAAAAACTGGTGGAAAAGTTGCGCCTGCAAAAGGGTATTGAGATCGATCACCGTATGGTGACCGGTGCCAACCATTTCTTTAAAAACCGCATGAATGAGCTGGTCGAATCAGTCCATGACCATATGAATAAAGCTCAGGCAGGACGCGAAGTTGATCCTTCGCAAATGGCGGAACTTTTAATGGCCGAAGCCGCTTAGATATTATGATGATTAAAACCGCACATTATGCAGGCGAGGAATCGCCCGCTCGTATCGTCGCCGAAATTGAATCTTTGATTCGTTTGGAAGGTGCGCGTCATTATTGCGCTAACGACAGCAAGAACGGTTTTTACACGACGCAACTCTGCGGTGTGCAGGCGCATTTGATGCCGAAGTCCGGCATTCGCCGCCTTTATACGCCTGATATGGATTTAACTGTGGGTGAAGGTGGCGCCCTTCATTTTATCAAGGGTAACCTAACCGCCCTTCGTCAATGGCATCGCCATCTGATCGCTTATCGCAAGGCCATGCGTTCTAACGGCTACGCCGCTGCTGCCTAACCTTTCAAAACTTTCTTCGTCGCGTTCATAGCAAGCGGCAAATCATTGAACACCAGCTCATCCATTTGATCGCTAGAGATGTTTTTGTGGCGCGCGCCATTTTCAATCGCGGCGCAAATATTGCTGATGGTCTTTAGACCGAAATTACCATTCATGCCTTTGAGCTCATGCGCAAATGCGCGTAAAGATTCTGTGTCGCCTTCATTTAAGCTCCTTTGCAGTTGCGGCAAAACCTTGTCATTATGTTCGAATACGCCTGCCATCATATCGTCCAATTGCTTTTGACCAAGCGAAGCGCGTAGCGTTTGCAAAATGCTGGTATCGAATAAATCTTCCGGAGCAGGCGATGATGCTGGCTGTGCAGGCGTTTCCATCGTTGAAGTCGCTGCATGAGTGCCTTCAAACTCTACCGAACCTGAGAAACTATCTTCTGCAAGCTCCTCTGGCGATAAATCATAAGTGACGGCCGGCTCCGCTACTGGCGTGGATTGCGCCTGTGACAGGTTCGGTGCATTTTCACTGCGTGGTCCGCCGACAGATAATAGAACGTCGCGCAAGCGCTCCGGATCGATCGGCTTTGCCAGTACATCATGCATACCAGCCGCGCGGTAACTTGCCGTATCTTCGCTGGTGATATTGCCGGTCAAGGCAACCACCGGCACATCGCGAATATGCTCATGGCCGGATGATCCAATCGCCTTCATCACGGAAAGCCCATCCATATCCGGCATCTCGATATCCATCAGTACGATGTCGAAATAATTTTGGTTGAGCATGTCTAAGGCTTCTTCACCGCTGCCTGCCAATTTGGTGGTGTGGCCATCGCGCGCAAGAAGCCCGTCAATGACCTTACGGTTGATGGCATTATCGTCGACCACCAATACTTGCATTGGCTTGGCAAGCAACTTGGCTTGCGCGCTGTCATCCTCAATCGAGTCGCGCGCGCCAGGCGGCAGCATCAGCGTGAAGTGGAATGTGGTGCCTTGTCCTTCGCGGGAATCCAGCTCGATGGAGCTACCCATCGCTTCAATCAATTTCTTGCAGATGGCAAGGCCAAGACCCGTACCGCCGAATTTGCGCGCGATTGATGAATCCGCTTGGCTGAATGGATTGAATAAATTCTTTTGCGCTTCGGCAGAAATACCGATGCCGGTGTCTTCGACTGCAAAGAAAACAGGAATGTCGCCGATGCGGTCGGGCGAGGTCATGTCCGAATTGCGGTGCACATGAATGGTGACGCCGCCTTTTTGCGTGAACTTGATCGCATTGCCGACCAGATTCAAAAGAACTTGGCGCAAACGTGTTGGATCGCCCTTAAGATAACGCGGTGTGTCCTCCGCGATATCGACTTTTAAGAAGAGACCTTTATTGTCCGCATGCCCATTCATAAGCATTGCAACGCCGTTAACCACGCGGTGCAAATCGAAATCGATAATCTCCAGATCCATGCCGCCGCTTGCGATTTTGGAGAAATCAAGGATGTCATTGAGAAGCGCCAGCATGGCATCGCCGGAATCTTTAATCGTCTGTGTATATTCGCGTTGCTGATTGGTCATCTGACTGTCCTGCAACAGACGGATCATGCCCATGATACCGGTCATTGGCGTGCGAATTTCGTGACTCACGACAGCCAGGAAAGCTGATTTGGCGCGGTTAGCTTCGTCAGCGGCAATTTTGGCCATGCGCATTTCTTCGGCGCGTTCCGCATCGCGGTTGCGCAAATCTTCCATGATTTCGCGCTCGCGTTCGATGACGCGCAAAAGACGTGCTTGATCGGCGGATTCTTTTGTCTGCTTCATACGGTTGAGCGCTTGTGCGCGTTGTGCCTGACGTAAGACATCGCGAATGATGCCTAAATTATTGGCGCGGATTTGGCTGACGCCGGATAGCATCAACAAAATACATACAAGCGGCATCACGAGCCAATTTGCCTGCACGTAAAGCGGCATCAAGGGCAAATAACCAAGGCCTGCCGCGGCTGGCAAGGCTGCGCCCGCCATCATGAGTATCCACGCAAACATCGCGGCAATGCCGGACCATTTGAGTTCCGCGCGCACCGTCAGTGCCTTAAAGGCTGCGATCAGATATCCAAGACCGGCAGCTCCATAGACGATGCCGGGGCGCAGGATCGATCCCGGAGGCACTGCAAAAATAAAGACCATGATGGCAAGCAGAATGAATGATGCGCAAATGTATAAAAGGATACTGTCACCGAGCTCGCTATCTTGTGATGCGATGATCGATTGTGTAATCGCAAGCGCAAACAAAGATGCTGCGGCCAGCGCAATGCCCGGCAAATGAAGGCTGGCGGGCAGGTTGGTAAAGATTTCTTCCGTTGAAATCCAGAACCATGCGCCTTGCAGAGCAAAGAATAGCGCATGCGGGAAAAAACCTATGCCACGACGCAAAAACATGTTGCCTGCGAAAAAGATCGCTGTACCCGCCAGCATGATCATGACCGCATATTGCAAAATATTGTTCTTAGGTTCCTGCGCGTCCATGAAGGCGGCCGCTTCATAAATTTTCGGCGTAAGGATCAGCGGTGCGTGATCGGAAGGCACAATATAAATCACTAACGTCAAACGCTGCCCGGTTTGAATGCTGATCGGCACCGAATGCCCATTTAATCCAGCCCCTAAATCTTTGGCGCCTGAGCGGGGCAGCGCATCGACCAACATAACATCGCGCAAGCCGTCATTGATGAACATGCGGGGAATTAAGCCCAGACGACCGCTATCCAGCGATCCAAAATCGAATACCCAATCGCTTTTGCGCGAGTTATTGCGAATATCGATAACCAGCCAATGCGGCACCGGATCAAAACTAAAATTGATCGGACCGGGCAGCAGACGCTCGCCTTTTAAATTATTGCTGTGCTTTAAAAAGATTTCACGCGTGCCAAGTTCGCTGGTCGGATCGCGTGTTTTATAAATGAAGGAGGTGATGTCGTAATCGGTCTGGCGATCATTTAAGACGACTTCGGATGGATAGGATGTGGTGAGGCTTGTCGCATCTTGCGCGCGTACGTTTACGGCCGTGAAAGAAACGGCAGCAA
>DATCRN010000243.1:0-7225 GCA_036568945.1 Alphaproteobacteria bacterium
GGTCCGAAGATGATTCGGTTGCGCTGGAAACGCTCTTCCGAGTCTCCGGCGTTAAAATCCGCAAAAGTCCGACCCAACTCACCGATGCCGGATTCGAGTCAATGACCCGCGAAAAGGTCACCGTGATTCTCGATTGCGGCAAACCTGCGTCGTCACCCCACGATCGCGGCAACCATGCATCGCCTTTGGCGTTCGAAATGTCGGTTGCGCGGGAACGTTTGATCGTGAATTGCGGATCTCACAGAACCGATCCAGTTTGGGAAGATCATTTACGCGCCACAGCCGCGCATTCGACCCTAATCGTCGATGACCGCAACGCATTCGAGATTACCAAGTCCGGTCATTTTGGCCGCACTGCCACGCGCATGGATGTGCGCCGCGATTTGGTCCAGCATGGCATCATGTTTACGGCGAGCCACGATGGCTATGTGCCTTTGAACGGCTTGGTCCACACGCGTCGTCTGACATTGTCGACAAATGGGGAGATGTTGGAAGGCGAAGATATTTTGTCCTGCGACGCGCCGCTCGTGAAGGCCGCCAACTTTGCTGTACGCTTCCATCTGCACCCGCGCGTACAGGCATCGCTTATCCAAGAAGGCCAAGCTGTGTTGTTGCGTCTCGCATCCGGATCGGGTTGGAGATTCTATAAAGATGGCGCCGACCTGTCGCTCGAGCCCAGTATCTATTGCGGCGCCGACGGTAGCCCGCGTAAAACAATGCAAATTGTTCTATCCGGCCAATCGGACGGATCGGCCACATCGGTGCGTTGGCAGTTTTCGGAAGAAGGTTAAGCCGCGAGGCTACGTTCAGCTTCGGCCCGGCGTCTTTGCGCGGCGTCGGCAAATTGGAGCGCACCGCCTGCATATTTGGCTTCTGCTGCCAATGTTTGATTCATCAGTTGTTGCAGCATGGGTGATACTTCACCTTTAGCGTTTTCTTCGATCGGCTCCGCAATCAAACGATTGCGACGAATGTCCGGCAGGTCTCCGAAGACACTAAGCAGGTCTTCCGCGAAGACTTGCTTCATCGCTTCACGTTCCAAAATACGAAATACATCGAAGCGCACCCAACGCGGCAGACGGCGAATGTCCGGCAGAGATAACACCGCATCAATATCGCGGCATAAATCTTCCTGCAATCTTTCCGCTGCAAGCCATCCGGCGAGCAACGTTTTCGGATCGTGGCTGGCAATCGCATGCGCCGCTTCCTGCCCGCGCGCCACATAGGATTCAAATGTGATGGTTGGATCATGATCGACGCGTTCGGCGTTATAAACCATTTTATCAAGGCGCGCCCAACCATGACCGCGCCACAAAAATCCGTCGCACGCTTCCATCATGCGCACGTGATATCCGTTCATCAGCGCTGCCAAGTGCGTGGGAATATCTTGGTGCGCAGGAACGGCAGGACCGTACAGGCGCAGATATAAATCCAAAAGCTCGAGCGGTGTTTTGCTGGCAATCGCAGGGTGGCGCAGTACGCCTGCGAAGGCATATTTTTCGGCCATCGCATCACCAACCACCTCCGGGAGATCGTCAGGCGCGAAGATCGCTTGCGCAGCTTTCAGGCGCACATCATCCAAGCGCACTTCCAAAAGAATTTTGTCGATCAGCAGTTCCAGATTGATGCGGTAAAGAGGGATAGATTCAATTTTGATCGCCATCGCTTCGCGTCCGGCTTGCGTATCCAGATCGCAAATCTTGAGTTCAGCTGTTTCTGTGACACGCAACCACGGACTTGGCACGTGTTCACCGCGCACATCCTGCGTCGTGACAGGCACAAACATCGCGGCCGTAGGCGAGCCTTGCGGATCCACCGCCGGTTTTGCATCAGCCGGTTTGAAATGCAAGATCATTTGCGTAAAGTAGCCCCTGTTTTGCCGGATACTGCTGTTACAATTTTACTGCCGACCGCTTCGATATCTGCATCGGTCAGTGTTTTTTCTTTCGGTTGCAAAGTCACTGTAATCGCAATGGATTTTTTACCGGGCTCGATGCCTTTGCCCGCATAAACATCAAACACGCTAATGCTGCTGACCAAAGCTTTATCGGCATCAGATGCTGCTTTAATAATCGCATCGCTGCTAATATTGGCATCTACGATAAACGCGAAATCACGTGCAACGGGTTGGAAAGCGGATGGTTGCAACAATGATTTCGCCGGACCTGATTTTTTAGGTGTCGGAATGCGGTCCAGAAACACTTCAAATCCACATGCCGGACCTTTGACATCAATCGCTTCAAGTGCTGATGGGTGCAATTCACCAAACCAACCGATCACGGTAGGACCAAGTTTCAAGGATGCGCTGCGGCCCGGATGGTAATAACCGGGCGCGTCCGTTGCGATCTGTACCTTATTCGGATTAAGGCCGCAGAGTTCCAAAATGCTCAAAGCGTCTTCCTTAGCATCATACGCAGTCGGCGCGCGGTCGGATGTTTTATCCGACCAGTGACGTTCGCCCATCGCGATGTGGCGAATGCCGGAGGCGACAAAAAATTGTTCGCCGGGTTCTGTGCCCATAAACACAGGGCCAATTTCAAACAGGCCCGCATTCGGGAATCCGCGATCGGCATTTGCCTGAGCGGCGCGCAGCAGATTGGGAAGAATGCTCGGGCGCATACGATCCATTTCCGTTGAGATGGCATTGGTAAGCGTAAGGGCTGTTCTTTGATTATCATTCATGACTGTCGGTTCAAACGCGCGCGCTTGACCGCCTTGCATGAAGGACCAGGTGACGGCTTCCTTAAGACCACGCGATGCCAGAAGGCGGCGAGCATTTTGACGACGTTCCAATTCGGGAGACAAAGCGCTTTCGATAACGCTGCCTTCGCGTTTCATTGAGACAGGTGGAATAGAATCGTATCCATGAATACGCACGACTTCCTCAACCAAGTCAGCGGCACCTTGGATATCCGGGCGCCACGACGGCGGCGTCACATGCCAGGGGATTTGATGCATTTCGGTATGGAATCCGAGCGCGACTAATAAATGGTGTTGTTCTTGATGTGACAGATCAATGCCAGCCAATTTGTGTGTAAGGGCCGGATCAAAATTAACAATACGCTTCCAATTAGGTTCTGCGCCGGCATTTATAACATTGCCCGGTGTACCGCCACATAGATCGATGATCATTTGTGTGGCAAGCTCAACGCCGGTGGGCAAGAACGCCGCATCAACCCCGCGTTCAAAACGGTAACGCGCATCGGTGTTGATTTGCAAAGCACGGCCGGTCATGGCGGTGCGCACGGAATCAAAGAAAGCACATTCCAGGTACACATTCTTGGTGTTTTCATCGACAGCGGTGCTTGTACCGCCCACGATACCGCCGATGCCGATCACGCCGGAATCATCACACACGACCGTCATGCCATCATCAAGCGTGTAGGATTTATCGTTTAAGGCATCCAGTGTTTCGCCTTTTTTGGACAGGCGCACATGAATATTGCCTTTCAGTTTATCAGCATCGAACACGTGCAACGGACGGTTATAGGCAATGGTGAAATAATTGGTGATATCGACCAACGTCGAGATCGGGCGCAGTCCTATGGATTTCAGATAGTTTTGCAGCCAGGCAGGCGAAGGGCCGTTTTTAATATCCTTAATATAGCGGCCTAAAAATTGTGGGCAGGCTTTTGTATCTTGGATATCGATTTTGATCGGGCTTTCGAATGCCGCTTTAATTTGCGGAACAGTGATGGGTTTTAATTTTCCGACACTGGCTGCAGCCAAATCGCGGGCAATGCCGTAAATGCCCGCGCAGTCGGCGCGGTTCGGCGTCAGATTGATTTCGATGACAGCATCATTCAGGCCAAAAATATCCGCCATTGGTTTGGCGATTTCAGTGTCCTCAGGCAGCTCTATAATACCTTTATGTTCGTCGGAGAGTTTCATTTCACGTTCCGAGACCATCATGCCGTTGGATTCCACACCGCGAATGACGCCGACTTTCAAGATCGTATTAAGGCCTGGAATGTAAGAACCGGCAGGAGCGAACACACCGACCATACCCGCACGCGCGTTCGGGGCACCACAAACGACTTGCAGCGGCTTGCCGTTTCCTGTGTCGACCATCAGCACTTTTAGGCGATCAGCATCGGGGTGTTTTTCGACGGAAAGGACTTTGGCGGTTTTGAATGGTGCGTAAAGCGCGCCGGGATCTTCAATGCCTTCGACTTCCAAACCGACGGATGTCAGTGCGACAGCGATCTCATCGAGTGACTTATCGGTATCCAGAAACTGTTTAAGGGCCGAGATCGTAAACTTCATGATTAGTCCTTTAATTTTTCAAGCATGCCCAAAGGCAAAATGTGGAATGTGAAATCAAGTGCGACAGATTTGTCTTCGTAAAACGCATGTGCTTCGGAATTACCTTGTTCGGTCAGCCAATAAATGCGGTCCCATTTTTGCGACATGCCCATGGCGCGGAGCGCATCCAAAAGACGCGTGGCAATACCCTGGCGGCGCTTGGCCGGGTGCACGTACAAATCCTGCATGTAGCAGACCGGATTGACTGACCCTGCCACTGGGTGCACGACACCGTGCAACAGAGCCACGACTTCTTTGGTCTCAGATACGGCTAGCAAGGCAAACAAAGGTTCGCGCGGATCTAAGATTTGCGTTTGGGTATGATCCAGCACCTCGTTATCGAGAGCGTCATTCACATTCTTGCGCCATAAGCGCCGCCAGCCGACGACATGGTCTTCGGTCATTGGAACGATGTGAAAGATTTCATTGCCCATAAATTACAGACCTGTTGCCAAATTGGGTCGATCCAACGGATCGAACCCATAATGATCCAGCCAACGCGTATCGCCGTCGAAGAATGTGCGTAAATCTGGAATGCCGTATTTCAGCATTGCAAAACGCTCGATGCCCATACCAAAGGCGAAGCCTTGATATTCGTTCGGATCGATACCGCAATTTTTAAGAACGTTCGGGTGCACCATACCGCAGCCCAAAACTTCCAGCCAATCATTGCCTTCACCGATTTTGAGCTTGCCCCCTGAGCGGTCGCAACCGATATCCATTTCAGCGGATGGTTCCGTGAACGGGAAAAAGCTGGGGCGGAAACGGGTGGTGAGTTTTTCCACGCCAAAGAACGTTTGGCAGAAATCGATCAAACAGCCTTTCAAGTGTCCCATGTGCGTGACTTTATCAACAACGAGCCCCTCCATCTGATGGAACATCGGCGTATGCGTCATATCATAATCGGATCGATACGTGCGGCCCGGAATGATGATGCGGATGGGCGGTTTTTGTTTGGTCATCGTGCGGATTTGCACTGTAGACGTATGCGTGCGCAAAAGACGCTTCGCATCTAATCCTTCTTTGCCCGGTGCGTCGGGCAAATAGAATGTGTCGTGCATCGCGCGTGCCGGATGTTCCGGCGGGAAATTGAGCGCGGTGAAATTGTGGAAATCGTCTTCGACGTCCGGACCTTCAGCGACGTTGAATCCCATGTCGGCGAAAATCGCAATCATCTCGTCGATGGTTTGGCTGATGGGGTGAATCTTACCCTTCGGACCTAAATTGACGGGCAGGGTCATATCTTGCGATTCGGCTTTCAGGCGCGCATCAATCGCGCCGCTTTTTAAGCTGCGGAATTTATCTTCGAGAAGACGCGAGACGGTGTCTTTGAGCGCATTCACTTCCGCACCGAAGCTCTTCCGTTCTTCCGGCGCCATGCCACCCAATGTCGACATCAAAGCGGTGATCGCCCCTTTTTTGCCAAGCGCATCGATGCGGATTTGCTCCAGCGCATCAAGGTCGTTCGCGGCATTGATTTTGCTCTGCAGTTCGGTCTGTAAATTGGCGACAGCACTCATATGTATCTCCGGTAAGACAAGGGCGCGAGCCGGTGGTCCGGTCGCGCCCTGATATTAGGTGTTTTACGCTTTAAACTTAAGCGGCTTTTTTGCTCAGGGCGGCCTTTGCCGATGCAAAGATCGCCTTAAAACCGGCTTCGTCGTTGACCGCGATGTCAGCCAGGACTTTACGGTCCAGATCGATATTCGCCAGTTTCAGGCCGTGGGTGAATTCGGAATAGGTCATGCCTTCAGCACGGACAGCCGCGTTGATACGCTGGATCCACAATGCGCGGAACGTGCGTTTTTTGTTGCGGCGGTCGCGGTAGGCGTACTGCATGCCTTTTTCAACTGTTTCGACCGCGATGCGGAAGCAGCTTTTTTTACGACCATAGTATCCTTTGGCCGCTTTGATTGTTTTACGTTTACGCGCGTGCTGCGCGGGACCTGCTTTTACGCGAGCCATTATTCACCTGCCTTCGGTGCAGCTTTTTTCGCTGCAGCCGGTTTCTTGGTTGCGGTTGATTTCGTGGTGGTTGCTTTTTTAGCAGCCTTAGCCGGCGTGGCCGACGCATTATCATTCGTCGGGTTATACGGCTTGGAACGGCGGCGTTTTGCGCCGGAGTTCGCCATGAAATAATCCAGAACCTTGACGCCGTCCGAATGGAACATCACGGCAGTGCCGCGGGCTTTGCGTTTCATTTTCTGGGGTTTGGAAATCAAACGGTGACGGGAGTGAGCTTGTTTAAACTTCACCTTGCCCGAAGCCGTGACTTTAAAGCGCTTTTTCGCGCCCGACTTGGTCTTCATTTTCGGCATTTCATGCTCCAAAAGTTGGGAGTTAGTATCACAAGGCTGACGGTATGCCATTAACCGGTTTGCCTTAAAAACGGGCCTTTTAATCAGTTTTTGGGGGTGGAATCAAGCTTTTTCGCCAGGCGGCCTAGGAAATACTCGATATTCATCAGGACATGCTGGCGGATATTCATGGCGGTCAGACCATGGTCACCCCCCTCAAAAATGGCTAAATCCGCGATTCCGGGGATATGGTCACGCCCGAAATAAGCCTGGGCCAAGGGAATTTCCTCATCCGCCGTCCCGTGCTGGATCAGGGTCGGGGCATGGATTTTCTCCAAAGTTGAGGTCATGTCGTACTGGTAGATTTCGTTAATGAAATGTTTGCCCAGGCGGTGGCCGCCAAACATGACGAAGCCGTCTTTGCTCTGTTCACCCTCCAGCATTTTTTCGCGCGTGAACAGACCTTTGAAAGCGGTTTGATTTAAAATGAGCGCAGGCCACAACAGAATCAATCCAGAGACCAAACCCGGTTTGTAGCCAATACAGGCGACGGTCGCGCCAAGCGCTTCCCCCAACAAAACAAACGATCGATGCCCGGCATCATGTTGCGCCCATTGCATGAC
>DATCRN010000244.1:0-9432 GCA_036568945.1 Alphaproteobacteria bacterium
GTGTCGATAATAATGATTTAGCCAAATGCGGCATAAGGTCGATACCGATCAAATCAATCAAACCGAACACGCCCGTTTTCGGGATACCGACGGGTTTGGACATGATTGTGTCCGCCACTTCAATGGGCGTGCTCATGTCGATCGCTTTATTGATTGCAGTTTGCAGCCAGAAGGTGCCGATGCGGTTGGCAATAAAGCCCGGGGTGTCATTGCAGACAACGACACCTTTGCCTAAATTTTTATCGCAGAAATCGCGCACCGTTTTGACGGCATCTTCGCGCGTTTTGGGGCCGATCACGAGTTCCAGCAAACGCATGTAGCGCGGTGGATTAAAGAAGTGGGTGATCAGAAAATCTTTTTCGAAATCTTTGCCAAGCCCTTCGACCAAATTGGCGAGCGGAATGGTCGACGTGTTGGAGCTGACGATCGAACCTTTCTTACGGTTCTTTTCGATTTTATCGTATGTCGTATGTTTGATCGCGAGGTCTTCGAGGACCACTTCGACGATCCAATCGCATTCGCCAAGCAGTTTTAGATCATCTTCCATGTTGCCGGGCGTAATTAATTTGGCATTGCGTGGATGCATAAGAGGAGCTGGATCAGCTTTGAGCATCTTTTCAATCGCGCCTTTGGCGAATTTGGAACGGTCATCAGGACCGGCATCTTTCGGAACGATATCGAGGAGGACGACAGGCACGCCGGCGTTGGCGATTTGCGCGGCGATTCCGGAACCCATGACGCCGGAGCCAATCACAGCGACTTTCTTAATCTCGGTCATTCTGCGCTCCGTCTTAAAATCCAGCGTTGTTTCACGGCATCAAGCCCGAGAGTGGAGAAAAGATAGCCGCACACAGGCACCGTCGCATGCATCCAGGCATTTTCAACGCCCAGAACGGGAAGCCAGATATTCATGAAGGCGTAGGTGAGCGCAGCGATACACAAACGCCGCGTCCAGGACGTTTCCCAGGCTTTGTCGGCTTCGACCCGCGCGTTGCGCGCGTGAATGGCTTCGATATCCGACATGGCTTAAACCTTCTCTAGGATCGTCGCGACACCTTGGCCGCCGCCGATGCAGGCAGTAGCAAGCGCGTATTTCTTTTTCTCGCGCACCAACAATGATGCGGCTTTACCGGTGATGCGTGCGCCGGATGCGCCGAGCGGGTGACCAAGCGCAATCGCACCGCCATCGAGGTTGAGTTTTTTCTCATCAAGCCCGAGTTCCTGCACGACGGATAAAGACTGCGCAGCGAAGGCTTCATTGAGTTCGATGATATCGATGTCTCCCAGTTTTAGATCGGCACGTTCTAATGCTTTCTTTACAGCGGGAACGGGACCGATGCCCATGATCTCGGCATCGCATCCGGTGGAGGCGAAGGATTTAATGCGCGCCAAAATCGGCAGCTTGTTTTTCTTGGCGTAATCTTCGGAAGCCACCAGCACGGCGGATGCGCCATCCGTTAGTGGTGATGACGTGCCAGCGGTGACAGATCCATCGGCGAGGAAAGCGGGTTTGAGACCAGACAAACCTTCGAGCGTAGAATCGCCACGAATACAGCCGTCCTCAGTGACACCGTTGATTGCAACAATTTCATCAGCGAATTTGCCGCCTTTACGGGCAGCATCCGCTTTTTGTTGGGAGGCTAATGCGAATTTTTCCTGTGACGGGCGATCAATTTTATATTTCTTAGCCAAATTTTCGGCCGTTTCGCCCATGCCCATATAGATTTGCGGATATTTCTCTTTGAGCGCGGGGTTAGGAAGCGGATTAAAGCCCCCCATCGGCACGCGGGTCATGGATTCCACACCGCCTGCAATGAATACATCGCCGGCGCCTGCAATAATTTGTGCGGCGGCAAAATGGATGGCCGACATGGATGATCCACACCAGCGGTTGACGGTGATGCCACCGACCGACACAGGTAGACCCGCATGAACAGCCACAATGCGTGCTAGGTTGAAACCCTGCTCCCCTTCTGGGAAAGCATTACCAAGGATAAGATCTTCAATGGCGTCTGGTTTGACGCCGGACGCCGCCACCAAGACTTTGACGACTTCAGCCGCCATATCGTCAGGGCGGACGCGGGCGAGAGCGCCTTTGGATGCGAACGTGAAGGGGGAACGTTTGTATGCGCAGATAACGGCAGATTTGGTCATAGGGGTATCCTACAGGTCGTTTATTAAAAAATAGCCTATTCGGACGCCAAGTCCAAGGCGGGAACCCTGTTGCAGCGCACGGAGTTATACCAAGCATTGACAAGCTCTTGGCGCTTATGGCAGTGAGGGCGTCAGTCTTTTAACAAAAAGGTATATGACCAATGACCGATATCCGTGGTTTCAAACGTATCTGCGCCTCCTGCGCGACCCGTTTCTACGATTTCAATAAATCCCCGATTATTTGCCCGAAATGCAAAGCTGAATTTACCGGCATTGTGAAGATCCGTACCCGCCGCGGCAAAGCGGTGATCGAAGAAGCCAAAACGAAGCCCGAGGAAGAGGAAATCGAAAAGGTCGAGAGCGAAGACGGCACCGTTTCCTTAAGCGACTTGGAGGACGAGGAAAACGGCGATAGCGACGATGAAGACGAGGATGCCGGCGGTGACCTGGATCTGGACGATCTGGATGACGACGATGGCGATGAGGATGATGAAGACCTCGAGGACCTCGACGAAGATCTCGAAATCGAAGAAAAAGAATAAGCAAAAAAACCCCGGATTTTCCGGGGTTTTTTAAAGATCGAGACGGTAAATCCGTAATGTCTTGGTTAGATTCGGCATCAATCCGCGGTCGATGCGGCTGATCATAAAGGTCATCGCGAGAATTAAGCGCAAAAGAAGCCCGCGTTCCGGGATCAGTGGTTTGCCCGCCACGGTAATTTCGTGCACACCTTTTTCAGGGCGTTCCTCATACCAATCTTCACGGCCTGAGAATTGGATGCTTAAGGCAGATTGCAGACCCATTTGGCCTGACCGGCCCATCATGCCTTGCAGGATTTCGATCGTATAAACGCCGGCTTCTATGCGAACTTCGTATTTAAGGACGGGTAGATTGCCCTTGCTGTCGCGATCCGTACCCATAACCGTGCCGGATGGCCGCGTGACGCAAGCGAACATCGGCCAGCCCAAAGGGGGCCAGTTTTCGGCAAATTTGCCGGGGCTAGTGGATTGCTCGTCCAAAGCGGTTTGACCGTCTACGACTACACCCTGTGACGGAACCGCTGGTGGCGCATTTTTTGGGCGCTCTCCCATGGTTAGGTATCCCTGTTATTGTTTTTATGGTTACTTTATATTTCCCCAAGTTAACGATCCATTGCAACCATTTTCTGAGCATGGAATTGAAATATTATTTCTCCAAAGTCTGACTTTAGATTTTACATAGTTCGTATGCGATGTATGGACTGCTTGCTAATTGCATTTTAGGGGTGATGAAAATTTCCGTAGCGTACGGATTATGAATTTAAAAATGAACCGTCGCGGATTTTTGAGAGGTATGGGTGCCTTACTGGCTGGGCCAGCCATGCCTGGCATGATGGGAGCCCGTGCGGCCGAGGCTGCTTTAGAGGCTTTCCCAAGTTCCATCGGTAGTCCGGACGGACATTATTTGGGCCTGGTTCTGCAATATTTTAATCCTGAGAATAATGATTTCCTATGGAGATTGCCGCGTGCGACCAAACATAGATTTGAGGGCCAGGCCCGTAGTTGGGCAAATTCTTATATGCACGCGCTGTCCAGTTGGTTTGCGAAGCAAACATCCGATTTGGAATTCATCGCAGGATTTACTGATCAGGCCATTCAGGAACATTTTGAAGAACTGATTCATCCACGCGATTGGACCGGTACGCCTTTCGAAAAAGACACATTCAGCCGCGATCGTATCCACCGTATGTTGCAGGAGGATGGCGATCGTAATGACCTTTTGCGCGCGCTTAGGTCCAAAGATAGTTTACGCGCGTATATTGAGCGCTCGCGAACAGTGATGGAGGATGTGGCCGATACGCTTAGGCCCTATCAGCAACGTAAAATCATGCCGCTTGAGCCTGATCATATTTGCCTTTGGTATCGCGACGATCGTTTTTTTCATCTGGGTGTTATCGATGAACAACGTGAGGTGACGGCAGATGAGTTGGTCGATTGGCGCGATCCTAAGGCACTCAATTGGCTCATCGAACAAAATCACATCCAAGATTTTGGGTCGCGTTTGAACCGCTATGAATTACCGCAAAAATTTACGGAGATTTTGGACGGGTTCGAGGACACGACTTTATTCCGCTATAATCAATGGTGGCGGCAACGCCATTGGGCAAAGGCCGCCGCGCCGTTTCGTGAATCCGCCTTGGGCCGTCCCGTGACGGACGCTGAACATGCAAATTTCAAGGACATTTTTATAGAAGGCATCAAAGAATACAACGAGCGCTTCAATCAAGGCGGACACTATGACGATTACCACACTTTACTATTTCCATCTGTGCGCCGTGAAATGTTCGACGAAGCGCGCACACAATTGTTAGAAGCAACAAAGCAGCGGCGTATTCCCGCACAAGATCTCGGTACTGATTTTGAAATTAATTGTCTCTTCCAATCAGGCGAAGTGTCATTTGTAAATACGGACGATGCGGAAGGGTCTTACCGGCTGCATTTTTTTGAAGGCCCTAGGGCAAGTGATGCTAAAGAAATCGTCAAGCAGACGCTGATACGCGCATTTAAATCCGTTACTTACGTGCACACGGAACAGAATGGCGATCTATTGATCGCTCCACACCCGGCGGCGGATCTTTATGCAATCCAAACCGATAGGGTAATGCTGGAGCGCTGGGCTACTATGAGCAAACGCACCATCATCAAAGATTTGATCGATGGACTTACTCCACCGTCACCGATTTAGCCAGGTTACGCGGCTGATCAACGTCGGTGCCTTTGGCGATCGCAACGTGATAGGCCAAAAGCTGCGCTGGAATAGCATACAGGATCGGCGCCACGAACGGGTGGACATCATCCATCTGCACATTCCAGGCAGATTGGCCTTTCAGGCGGTCGATGCCCTTCTTATCGCTGATCATCAAAATTTTACCGCCGCGTGCGATGGTTTCTTGCACGTTGGAAGCAGTTTTATCGAATAGAGGGTCTTGGCCGGGCGCAAGGACGACGACTGGTACGGTTTCATCAATCAAGGCGATGGGACCGTGTTTCATTTCGCCGGCGGCATAACCTTCGGCGTGAATATAGGAAATCTCTTTCAGTTTAAGCGCACCTTCCATAGCGAGCGGGAAGAGGGCACCGCGACCGAGATAGAGCACATCGCGGGCATTCGCGACGTCAGCGGCCACTTGCTGAATGGTTTCATCGGCGTTGAGAACACGGGCCGCCAGCGCTGGGACTTGGCGTAGTTGCATTGTGAGCGTGCGCTCTTGTTCGCGGTTGATCGTGCCGCGGGCAACACCGATGGCCAGCGCGATACAGGCAAGTGTTGTAAGCTGCGTAGTAAACGCTTTGGTCGATGCAACACCGATTTCGGGGCCAGCGAGTGTGTGTAGGACGATGTCAGATTCACGTTCGATTGTGCTTTCGATCGTGTTTACAATGGATAGGATCGTTTGATTTTGTTTACGGCCGTAACGCATGGCTTCCAGCGTATCCAGCGTTTCGCCGGATTGAGAGACGACGATCATCCCGCCGCCTTCCGGCATCGGTGCTTCGCGGTAACGGAATTCGGACGCGATATCGACTTCGACCGGCATGCGCGCCAATTGTTCGAACCAGTATTTGGCGACGGAACAGGCGTAATAGGCGGTGCCACAGGCCACAAGCGTGAGCTTCGGCGCTTTGGCCAGTTCCAGCACACGGTCAGGCATAGAAACAGCACCCGTCGACGGGTTGATGAAACTGTTCAGCGTGTCACCGATCACGGTCGGTTGCTCGTAAATTTCTTTGAGCATGAAGTGACGGAAATCGCCTTTGCCTGTTGCGGCACCCGATTGTGCGGTAAGACGTATTTGGCGGCGCACTTCTTGGTGCGAACGATCATAAACGGTGGCCCCTTTGCGTGTGACGGTCACGCGGTCGCCGTCTTCCAAGAAGCAGATTTTGTTGGTGAGCGGGGCGAGCGCGTAAGAGTCGGAGGCTAAGAACATTTCACCATCGCCGAAACCGACGGCCAAAGGCGTGCCTTGGCGCGCGCCGATCATCAAATCGTGATGACCTGCGAAGACCATCGCTAAAGCATAAGCACCGGTCAGGCGGTCAAGGGCAGCATCGGATGCCGCTTTGGGGTCCATGCCTTGGTTGATGTAATGCGTGATCAGTTGTGCCACGACTTCTGTATCGGTATCGGTTTCAAAACGAACTTGGTGCGCTTCCAACTCCTCTTTGAGTTCGCGGTAATTCTCGATAATGCCGTTATGGACGACCGCGACTTTATCAGTTGCGTGCGGGTGGGCATTGCGCGTGGTCGGCGCGCCGTGCGTGGCCCAACGCGTGTGGCCGATGCCTACTGTGCCTTCCAGCGGTTCCTTGCCCAAAAGCTGTGCAAGATTGACCAGCTTGCCTTCCGCGCGGCGGCGGTCGATATGGCCGTTGATCAGGGTGGCAATACCGGCAGAATCGTAGCCGCGATATTCCAGGCGTTTGAGACCTTCCACCAAAATCGGCGCGACCGGTTTGTCGCCCAAGATGCCTACGATACCGCACATAGTTTAATCCCCTGTTTATCGGGCCTTTATTGGCCAAGTTTGTTTGTTTTCATGTATTCGAGCACATCTGTGCGGGCGCAATCGCCAATCAGGCTGTAAGTGCCATCTTTTTCAAATTTCACCAGTACGATTTGCTCGGTACGATTGCTTGGAATGAAGCCACACGACGAACCACCGAATTTGGCACGGAAGTTACGCGCCATTAGACCACCTGATAATGTTTCGCGTAACTCCAGCATGCTTTGACCGTTACGCACATTCATGCCGCGTACGTAAACGCGGGCGACTGAAATCGATGGGTCATTCAAAATTTGCTGTGCACGGGCGCCGGTCGTATCCGGTGCGCATTTACAAGCATGCGCAGGAGCCGCAGTAAAAACGATCAAAGCAGCAGCAAGGGTAAAAAGAATGCGTTTCATGTTATCCAGCTTTCTTAGTTTTGGTTTTCTCTTTATTACGCAGCGCAGCCCAGCCGTCGCGGATGATGGTGCGGGCGCGAGCCAAAGCCAGAGATCCGGCAGGGACATCCTCCGTAATCGCACTGGCAGCACCGACATAAGCGCCGTCACCGATTTTGACAGGGGCGATGAGCGTAGAATTGGAGCCGACAAAGGCGTCTTTACCGACCTCCGTGCTGAGTTTGTCGAAGCCGTCGTAATTGGCGATCACGGTGCCTGCGCCGATATTGGCTTTTTCGCCGATTACAGCATCACCTAAATAAGATAGGTGTTTGGATTTCGCACCAGCTTTTAGAGTTGAGCGGTTGACTTCGATAAAATTGCCGATACTGACATCTTCGCCGATATGGCTGTGCGGGCGTATGCGCGCAAACGGCCCGATGGATGCACCACGCTCGACTGTAACACCTTCCAAATAAGAATAGGCATGAATGGTGACCTTATCACCGATGACCACGCCGGGACCGAAGAAGACACCAGGTTCGATTATGACATCTTGGCCTAGTTTCGTATCCATCGCAAAATACGTTGTCATCGGATCGAGCAAACTCGCCCCTTCGAACATTGCCTTGGCGCGTAAATAATTTTGCAGTTCGCCTTCGGCCTCGGCCAGCTGGCTACGTGAATTGATGCCGATCGTCTCGTAAATGGGCGCTTCGATATAGGCGCATTTGATGCCGGATTTGGCAGCCAAGGATACGATATCGGTCAGATAAAATTCCTTCTGTGCGTTGCTGTTTGATAATTTATCCAAAAGATTCGGCAGCAATTTTGCATCGATGCAGTAAGCGCCTGCATTGCAGAGCGCAATGTTCTTTTGTCCGGCGCTCGCGTCACGTTCTTCAATGATTTCCGTTACGAATAAATCATCGTCGGTGATGAGGCGGCCATAGCCCGTAGGATCCATTGGCGTGAAACCAAGAACAGACATACCTGTTTCCGCTTCTTCGACCAAAGCTTGCAGCGTGTCGACAGAAATTAGCGGCACGTCACCCGCTAAAATCAGAATTTTGCCTTTTGGGTCCTTTAAACCCTTAAGACCTGCGCGCGCAGCATCGCCTGAACCTAATTGTTTTTCCTGCACTGACGTAGCGTGCGGTGCGACTTCTTTTGCCACATCACCCATGCCGGGTGCGATCACGACGGTTATTTGTGCGGGCTCGAGCGCCTCGCAGGATTTTACGACATGTCGGATCATCGGCCAGCCGCCAAGAGCATGAAGCACTTTGGGCATATCCGATTTCATACGTGTGCCTTTACCGGCCGCTAAGATGATGCAGTTTAAATCGCTCATGGGTGTCAGCATAAAAATCCGTTCATATTGCGCCAATCACAGGGTGTTGCAGTCTTTTACTGAACGGATGTCAGATGCGCAATGACATCGCCATATTTGGTATGAATATCAATGCGGACGGGCATGACAGGTCCGCTGTTTATGGGCTTGGCGAGCCAAATAATAGGCAATTTGCCATCTTTTTCGCCCATTTGCTGAATACGCATCCATCCCCTGGGCTTTTTGGGCCATTTGCCTTTGCCTTGGATAATTTTGACCGCACAACCATGAGCGGGACCCTGATAGACGGATAATTCCGCATTGTTCATCGTCGTATCACCGGCATCGGCGATTTGGACCGTCAATGATCGTTTGCCATCAAAGACCAACGTATCACCTGCGCATTTGCCGGTGTCGGCATAACGCTTCATCATCATGCCTAATGCGGATAACAAATCGCGCGTGCCATCTGAAATATCGGCTTCGGGCGTCGCGTCTTCAACGGTGCCATCTTCTTTAGTTTTGGTGACGGATTTTAAAACGCCTGGTTTCTCGTAATTGAAGGTGAGGGTTTCGGAATCGCCGCGCCATGCCACAGCATAAGTATGTTTTGTCGGCAGAAAATTGCCTTCGCCAGTGGTATCAAATGTGCCAGTCCAAGGTAGCAGGGTTTTGAAGATGCCTGTTGTGGCGCCCACTGTCTTCATGGTGTAGCTTTGGCTGCCGATATCCACATCCGATGTCACATCGATCATTTTGACGCCGCCGGTATAAAGACCATAGGTTGCTTTCGCGCTTTCAGCCCAAGCGGGTGCGGCGATCAAACAGAGCAACAGGGGCAAAACAAAACGCATGATCTACCCTAACGGTTAATCATGCGTTTTTTGTGATGTTTTTAAGGATTTATTTTAAGCAGCGGCTTTGCCGGAACGGCGTTCTTTGTCTGCCTCGTAATCCTGGAAGTTGCCTTCGAACCATACGGTTTTACCGTCACCTTCGAATGCCAGAATGTGTGTGGC
>DATCRN010000245.1:0-4567 GCA_036568945.1 Alphaproteobacteria bacterium
AGTGCGCACAGTCGATATGCTGGTTGCTTCAAAAGATCTTAAAATCGGCGAAGAGCTCGATGCTTCAAGCACGACTTGGAAAGCTGTTCCTGAAAGTGCCGTCTTCGCAGGCGCTATTACGCGCAAAGACAAAGAATCGAATACGGATGCCGTTAAAGGCCGTTTGAAACGCGACGTCGCCTTAGGCGAACCGATGTTCAAAAGCGCTCTGATTGATGACACCAAATCCAATTTCGTGGCCGCCAATTTAACTGCCGGCATGCGCGCAGTGGCTATTCCTGTCTCCGCCCAAACGGGCGTCAGTGGATTCATTTCGCCGGGCGACTATGTGGATGTCGTCATGACCTATGACGTGCGCCTGCCGTCCGATGACAATATTAAAAACGCGGCCATACCGATCGTGGCGCGTTCCGCTGCTCAAACAATTCTGGAAAATATTAAAGTCTTGGCGGTCGACCAGGCAACCGATCAAATGGCTGAAGCCAAATTGGCCAAAACCGTAACCCTTGAAGTTGACGGCAAGTCCGCGGAAATCCTGGCTTTAGCCGAGAATATGGGCAAGCTGTCCTTAACCCTTCGTGGGGTCGGCGATAAGGGTCCGACCATTGTCGAGGATCCAAAAGACAAAGCGAAATCAAAAGCTACCACCGATTTGCGTATCAGCAACATTATGAGCGAGCTCCTACACGGGGAAAATAACACTGGCTCCACGAATCAAGTTGTGAGAATCTATAGTGGTACCCGCGTCGAGAACGTCTCGGTGCGTCCCTACCACGCCCAATAGCCTATTTCAGGCTCTATTTAAAACATGCCTCGCACTTTTCTGAAAAGCTTAGGCTTTTTAGCTCTTCTCACGACTCTGTCTTTCGCCCCGCTCGATTATGTGCGGGCGGAAAATTCGTTTATCTCCGGCATCTCCAATGTGAGTGACCAAACGGGCCAAGACAGTTTGATGCTGACCATCGGCAAGGCCGAAGTGGTCGCGATCAAGGGCGATGTCTCTGACATCATCGTCTCCAACCCCGCTTTAGTGGAAGTCGGCCCCGTTAAAGATGGCCAAATTTATCTGATCGGCACCGCCCCTGGCACAACCAATGTCTTGGTCATGGACCAACTGGGTAACCTCTTGCGTCAGATCAATGTGACGGTGAATGCAGATGCAGGGCCGATCGAAGAAAAAATTCGCGAAGGTTTCCCCAAGGAAAAAGTCACCATTGAAACCTTGGGCAATCAAATCATCCTCAAAGGTAGCGCCTCGAATGCCACGACGGCTACGCAACTAAAGGATCTCGCCACACGCTTTGCGCCCAAAGACACCACCATCGTCAACAACATGACGGTCAGCGACGGCCAGCAAGTCATGATGCACGTCAAAATCGTGGAAGTGTCGCGCAACCTTCTAAGCGAGCTTGGGCTTGAAACCGATGTCGGTAATTTAAGCTCGGGTAATTTCTCCGCGCAACATTCGACCGCAGCGGTCGGCGGCGGCGCATCGGCTGGCGCCCCTGCCATGAGCGGACCACTCGTCAATAACCCCCTCTTTGGCCTGACCGTCGAACCAAGCTTTGGCAACGGCGCCTTGATTTATGATTCCGGCGGCACGGGCCCGATCAATTTGCTGATCCACGCGCTGGAACGCGATGGCCTTGTGAATACGCTGGCACAACCTAATCTCACAGCTATCTCCGGTGAGAACGCGCGTTTCCTGGCCGGCGGTGAATTCCCGATTCCATCAGGTCGCGATAATAACGGCAACATTTCGTACGAATATAAACCATTCGGCGTCTCGCTTGCGTTCCGTCCGATCGTGCTCGATAAAAACCGCATCAACTTACAGATCGCAACTGAGGTCTCCGAAGTATCGACCGAACTTACGCTGCAACTTCCCGGTGTGACCGTACCGTCTTTCAGCGTGCGTCGTGCTGAAACAACGGTCGAACTCGCGTCTGGCGGCAGCCTTATGATTGCGGGCCTCATCGAATCCGGCACCGTGCAGCGTATGAATGGCCTACCCGGCATTCGCGATGTGCCGGTATTAGGTGCCCTCGTTCGCTCCGAAAGCTTCACGCGCAATGAAACGGAACTCTTGATCTTAATCACCGCGTATCTGGCCGAGCCAATTGCCGATAAACAGGCCGAGCGCGTGATTGATCCCATCAAACGCACCGAGCCCTTAAATATCGCGCTCGCGCAAAGTTTGGCTCTATCCTACGGCAATGTCGTCAATAACTACACGCAAGATGCCCCGTTCGGCTTCATCATGGAGTAATCATCCCATGCGTCTTTCTTTGCTTCTGATTTCGGTTTTGGCTTTGGGCGCCTGTTCGCCAGAAAAACCATGGTTGATGAAACCGACCAACACGATCGAAGGCAAAATGCGCCTGATCGAAAGCCGCCATGTTGTGAAAAAACCACTGGCTGAATATTCCGATGATGATTTAGCAAACGCGGCCTACACTTATCGCCGCAATGGCGCAGGCCCGGTTTACATTGCCATTGCCTATGACGACACCATTGGTAAAGGCATTGATCACGACACAGCCGCACGCGCGCAGGAACTAGCGGTCGGTCTTGTGAACCATGGGGTCACTGAAAAGATCATCGTCTCCACCGTGCAAATGGATGCACCGATTCCAGTTGCTGTCATTGCATTTGATACGCTAACGGCGGCGGCACCAGCCGATTGCGATAATCGTCCGACGGTTGATCAAGCTGTGCTGGCTGGTAATGATGGTGAGGATGGCTACAATTACAAAATCGGTTGTGGCGTTAAAGGCCTCATGGCGCTGCAAATTGCGCATCCGGCCGATTTGGAAGGCCATGCGGAAATGTCGCCGGCAGAAGCCGAGCGTCTGACCAACATCATCAGCACAGACTATCGTACTGGCGTCCCGAACGAAGCCATACCGTCTTACATCCTTTCCGAACTGGCAGGCAAAGGCAGCTAAGTCTTAAGCAAATCTTAACAACATCCCCTTCAGCATTAAGACACTGTTAAGCCTGATTGAATAGGATGGGGGTAAGTAACCTTAAGGAGCCCGATTCCGGGCGGTTTGTATTGGTATGAGCGACGACGAACAACAACCGCAGAAAAGCGCTTTGATGGCGATGCTTCCGCAGGCCAAAGTGCATGTTTTTTCTGGCGAAGAATATACGCAAGACATTATTGCCTCGCTGTCCGGCGATTGGCGTTTTGGTCGTGTGACGCTCGAAGTCAAAGGCGATGGCATTGATCAAGCGATTGCTGCCTATGCCGGTGGCGAAGCGGCCCCAAGCGTTGTCGTGTTGCAAACGGCAGATACGGGTGATGAATTCCGCAATAAGCTGAGCATCCTCGCTGATCATTGCCCTGAGGGCACCGCAGCCTTGGTGATTGGGCCCGTCAACGACGTTCAACTTTATCGTGCTCTTACAGGCATTGGTGTTTCCGATTATCTCGTTCATCCGGTCAGCCTCTATGATATGGCCGAAGCCTTATCGCGCGCTCTGCTCGCTTTATTCGGTGCAACTGGATCGCGCTTAATTGCGGTCGTGGGATCAAAGGGCGGCGTCGGCACCACCAACGTTGCGCATTTATGCGCGACTGTATCTGCTGATCGTCTTGCGCAAAAAACTGTCTTATTGGATGCTGCTGCCGGCCACTCGATTCTAGGCTCGCAATTTGGCGTTAACCCGACCGGCACATTGGTCGAAGCCGCTAAAGCCGCCATCGATCGCGATCACGATACATTATCGCGCATTTTGATGGCGATTTCCGAAAACCTGACATTCTTGAATACCGGCGCTGAACCGATTCTGGGCAATGCCTCCCAACAAAAACTTTTTGAAATGCTGCTCGAGCGCATGCTGGGGCAGTATCCAGTGGTGATCGCCGATTTATCGTCCGCCTCGCCAGCTATCCAAGCATCTGTTGTTGCGCGTGCGCATGGTATTTTGTTTGTGACCACACCGACGGTGACATCCTTATCGCTCACCCGCACCTTAATCAAAGAAGTGCAAGGCATGCGTGGCAACGATACAACCAATTTGAGTTTGATCATTAACCGCCGTGGTGAAACGCCGGCTTACGAAGTTTTGGATAAAGATATTAGCGAAGCTGTTGGTCTCGATATCGCAGCCTCCATCCCCTACATGTCCAAACATTTTCTAAAATGCGAAAGTGAAGGCGCCCGCCCGAGCGAAGGCGCCGATGGCAGCCGCGCTATGGATGCGCTTACACCGATGATGCAAGAATTATTGGGAATCGATCAGGTCGCAGCCGCACCTGAAAAACATAGCGTGCTGCCTGGCTTCTTGAAAAAACTGACTGGGGCTTAAAGATATGGGTTTCGGTAAACGCACAGGCAATGCACCAACGACGACGCTGGATAAACCGGCGACCGCGCCCGTGCCTGAGGCGCCAAAACCAATGGAAGCTCCCAAGGCCGCCGAAGCACCCAAACCGGAAGTAAAAGAAGACGTCAAACCTGCCCCTGCGGCACAGTTGCATGTTGAGCCACCGGCCCCGGTTGCAAAACCAAAAGCCAATCCGCGTATCATTGCTGCTCGCGAGCGCATCTGGAAAGAC
>DATCRN010000246.1:0-5822 GCA_036568945.1 Alphaproteobacteria bacterium
GTTGTGAAAGGTACGAAGGCGGCATCATCTTGGTCGCCACCCCATGGCGCGGCGCCTTTGGACGACAAAATACCGATGACTTCAAAAGGAATATTACCGATAAGCACGAATTTGCCGATGGGATTATCATCGCCAGGGAACAAAGCGCCAGCGACAGTCGTCCCGAGAACGACGACGGCGGAATAGGATTCAATATCGCGGCTCATAAAGAAATTGCCGGTTTTAACAGGCCAATCACGGGCGATGGTAAAGTCTTTGCCCACGCCTTGAACGTTTGCGGCGTAGTCGTTGTTGCCGTAGCGTAACGTTTTGCGGCCGGATCGTTCGGGCACGACGACTTCGACATTATCCATTTCTAAAATCGCGCGCGCATCATCCGGAATGAGCGTAACGATATCGCCGGATGGGCGAATGCCAGGAGCACCTGGGCGGATGTTAAGGATGTTGGTGCCAAGATTACTGATTTGCGTCAGCACCTTTTGTTTACTGCCTTCACCCACCGCGAGCATCGTCACGACGGCGGCAACACCGATGATGATGCCGAGTAAGGTGAGCGCGGTGCGGAAAAGATTGACGCGCAGAGCGCGCATAGCGGTGCGAATGCTTTCGCCGATTTCGGGGATAAGACTGTCATGTTCAACCCCGTGACCGCCGCGGGTGGCCTTGATGTTTTGCGATGGATTGGGGCCGGAATCTTCGATGATGTGACCATCTGCCAAGCGAATAATGCGATGCGCGTGACTTGCCACATGTTCATCGTGGGTGATGAGGATGATGGTGCGACCTTGGGCATGGAGATCTTTTAAAAGAGCCATGACTTCAGCGCCGCTGCGAGAATCTAAAGCGCCTGTCGGTTCGTCAGCGAGGATGGCGGGGGGATTGTTCATCAGCGCACGGGCGATGGCAACCCGCTGTTGTTGGCCTCCGGACATTTGGCCGGGACGGTTTTTGAGACGTTCCCCTAAGCCTAGTTGCGTGAGCAGTTCGCGTGCGCGGGTGCGACGTGATGTTGCGTCGAGACCGGCATACATTGCAGGGATTTCGACGTTTTCTTCGGCGCTGGCATTGGTGAGCAGATTGTAGCGCTGGAAAATGAAGCCGAATGTTTCACGGCGCAAGGCGGCGAGATCATCGCTTTCGAGTTGCGAGGCATCACGGCCCATAATGTGATAGGTCCCGGAGGTCGGTTTATCGAGGCAGCCAATGATGTTCATCATCGTGGATTTGCCGGAACCGGATTGACCCATGATCGCGACAAATTCGCCCGGATAAATTTGCAAAGACGCATCATCAAGCGCTTTCACGACCGTATCGCCGCTTTGGTAATAGCGCTTGATGTGTTTGAGGTCGAGAAGCGGCTGCATTACAGGCGCGGGCCTATGTTACGACGACCGCCACCCGAATTACCGGTTTCTTCGGTCGTAGGGGCGCGAATAAGAACACGATCACCAATTTGCAGACCTTCAGTCACTTCGACTTCGGTGCGGGTCATCATGCCGACATGGATCGGTTTCTTGATCGGTTCTTTGCCATCCATGACTTGGACTTCATAGGCATCGCCTGTGTCATTGTCTTGATCTTCCAGATGTTTGCCGAGCGCGTTAGCAGGAATGATCGGCACGTCTTTGGCGGAGCCGACCACGAAGAACATTTGCGTGGTCATCCCGGTCATCAAGGCGCGGTCCTTGTTATCGACATCGACCAATACATTATAAAGGACGACGTCGTTCACAACTTCGGGCGAAGGGAGAATTTGGCGGATTGTGCCTTGCCATTTGCGTTTGCCGGAACCGAGAGTCGTAAAATACACGTCCATATCGGGTTTTAATTTGCCGATATCGGCTTCGGCCACTTGCGCGCGGGAGGTCATGGTATCCAAGTTCGCGACTTGAGAAATGGTGGGCGCGGTTTGGCTGGCGTTAATCGTTTGACCCTCTTTGATTGGCTGTGTTGTGATGGTTCCGTCCATCGGCGCATAGATTTTGGTGTAACCCAAATTCACCTTTGCTTCTTCCAAGGTTGATTTGGCTTGTTCGATCTGTGCGTTGATGGATTTGAGCTGTGCATTGGCGACATCAAGCGCGGTTTGCGCATCTTCCAGATCTTGGCGCGCAATCGCATCACCGGCGATCAGCGTATTGGCGCGATCGAGATTTTGTTTGGCTTGTTTGATGTCGGCTAAACGTTCGGATCTTTGCGCACTTAAAGTTTTGATTTGCGCTTCGGAAGAAGCGATGCGCGTTTGATAGGTTTGCGGGTCGATTTCGGCAATCAAATCGCCGGTCACGACATTGTCGCCAATCAGTTTGCTCAGTTTCAAAATGCGGCCGGAGACTTGAGCGCCGACATCCACGTAATCTTTAGGTTCCAATTTGCCTTGGGCTGTTACGACTTCTTCAATGGATCCGGTTTTAACTGTGACGATGGTCGCGCCGTCTTTGGTCTTGGTGACATCGTCAGAGGAAGCATTGCCGCTAAACCACAGGCCTACGTCGATTGCGATGATAAGGACGGCCAGAATGGCCAAAATCTTGATTTTCTTATTTTTCACGAAGTGAAACCCCGGTTTTTTATGAATGGCTTTATTTATACCGCTGCGACAATTTGACCAAGTCTTTATGGCCATATTTAGACTATTCGCTGACGCGAATAAGAAAATGTGTGGTATATAAATACCACACAAGAAAAACCGGCTTTTTCCTTGACACTCCAGGGCAGGGCGTTGCATAAAGTGCCCGGTTTTTAATTTTAACAAACAAGGTTCAACCATGAAAACCTACACCGCCAAACCGGGCGAACGTGGCCAAAAATGGCATCTGATCGATGCTGATGGCTTAGTCCTCGGTCGCCTGGCTTCCCGTGTTGCGCTGATTCTGCGCGGCAAGACGAACCCCGGCTTCACCCCCAATATCGACACGGGCGACCATGTCGTCATCGTCAACGCAGAAAAAGTTCGCGTCACCGGCAACAAAGCCGACTCTGACAAAAACGTGTTCTACTGGCACACCGGTTATGTCGGCGGTATCAAAGGCCGCACGCCAAACCAAGTCCTGAAAAGCAATCGCCCGGAAGCTCTGATCGAAAAAGCTGTCGAGCGCATGATGCCGAAAGACTCGCGTCTGGCTGACAAACAAATGGGCAAACTGCACGTCTTCGTCGGTCCTAACCACACGCACGAGGCACAAAAGCCTGAGCCGTTGGATATGGCCAAAGCCAACCGTAAAAACAAAGTTCAAGACTAAGAGGAGACATCATGGCTACGAAAAAAACTGTTTCTTCTTTGGAAGACATTAAAAGCGTGACGGGCGATGCCCCGGCTGCGCCTGCTGCTGCAACCGCTCCGGCTAATGCCGAAGCTGCGGCTCAACCGACTGGTCCGAAATACGCACCGAAACGCGACAATAAAGGCCGCGCTTATGGTTCGGGCCGTCGTAAAGACGCTGTCGGACGCGTTTGGGTGAAACCGGGTTCCGGCAAAATCACCATCAACGACCGCGCGCAAGACACGTACTTTGCACGTCAAACGCACCGTCTGGTGATCAACCAACCGTTCCTGGTCGCAAAATGCGTCAACCAGTTCGACATCGTTTGCACAGTTTTGGGCGGCGGTCTGTCGGGTCAAGCTGGTGCTGTTCGCCACGGTATTTCCCGTGCGTTGATGGCGTATGATCCGGATGCATACCGCACACTGCTGAAAAAAGCTGGGTTCCTCACACGCGATAGCCGCGTTGTCGAACGTAAAAAGGTCGGCCTGCGCAAAGCACGTCGTTCCAAACAATGGGGCAAACGCTAAAAGCGTTTCTTACCGAATTCAAAAAGGCGCCTTTGCGGGCGCCTTTTTTGTTTCTAAGATGGACCCATGGCCATCATCCTACCTTTCAAGGGCATCATGCCCACGATACATCCGAGCGCATTCATCGCGCCCAACGCATCGATCGTCGGTGACGTGCATATCGGCGCCAATGCATCGATTTGGTACGGCGTGCAAATGCGTGGGGATGTGAACATCATTCGCATCGGCGCGGGCACAAACATTCAAGACAATGCCGTCATTCATGTCAGCACAGGCGGGCAGGGAACGCATATCGGCGATAATGTCACCGTCGGTCACATGGCAATCCTACATGATTGTACACTCGAAAATGATGCCTATGTCGGTATGCAGTCTTGCGTGCTGGATGGCGCAGTCATTGAAGGGAAGGGGTTTGTTGCCGCCGGTGCATTGGTTACGCCGGGTAAACGCGTTCCCACCGGGCAATTATGGGCGGGGCGTCCTGCAAAATTCCTGCGCGATTTAAACGAAGATGATTACAAGATGATGGCATGGTCCGGACCACATTATGTGGTGCTGGGATCCGAACATAAAAAAACCGCCCCTTAAGGGCGGTTTTGAATTCGTTTTTAGTCGATTAGCCTTGCATCGTATAGCCAGGCATTTTGGCCAGAACCGGCGTCGTGTATTTTGCCGCATCGCCATCATCGCCCATACGTTTAGCCGGAACGGTGTTCAGCAATGTTTGGTTCATTTGATTGCAAACAGAGAACAACTCGTTGTGGGTCGTACCAGCCGGGATTTGACCGATTTTGTAACCCATAGCAGCGATCGTGGTATTTGTATTGCCTTCGCGCAGGTGAGACAGACGGTCTTTCAACGCGCCAGCGACTGCGGAGATATCCCACTGAGCTGTGCCCGACAGACGTTCCAACGTACGGCTGGATAAATCTTGTGCGCCCAACAGGTGATAGAAAGTTTGATCCTTGGTCGCATAACCGGTTTCAACCAATTTGCGTGTGCCCAGATCGACATCGTAACGCGTATCATCGCGGCCGATATAATATTTAAAGGTCGCGACGCCAAAATTATCGAAGATTGCGTAGCAATACAGATCGACAGATTCTGTAACGTGACCGCCTTGTTCAATTGGCGGTTCTGGCTTATCGATCGGCGGTTCGCAGGAGCGGTCAGCATTCACGTCGCAAGCAACAGCTGCGGTAGACGTGAAGAGGGAGCTCAGCGTTGTAAATGCGCCGCTCATGCCAAGAACTGCAACGCCTGCTGCAAGGCCGGCTTTCAATTTTGCGCCCAAATTGATTTCTTTTTGTTTCATTTTACACCCCGTATTTTTGCCCTCTATGAAGGCCGTTTGTCCTCTTAGTTGGACATATTTAAGCATCCTAAGGGTAAATGTCTAGTAAAAATTATGGAAAAACTATCTTTTTTTCACGTAAGTGCCTGGGGCAGGCACCAAGGATTTCAGCGGGCCTGCGGCCGGATTCACTGCGGGAACTTGGCTATCATCCTGTTTCTCAATCCATTTTTGCCAGTGTGGCCACCAGGAACCAGCATGTTCTTTAGCCTGTTTTAGCCAAGCGTCAGGATCGTTATTTTTTTCAGGCGCCGTCCAGTAGCAATATTTGCCAGAAGCGGGCGGATTAACGACCCCGGCAATGTGGCCGGAGGCTGCTAAGGTAAAGGTGATGGGACCCTTTAAATGAGTGGCACCAGCAAGGGTTGCCGCCCATGGGGCAATATGGTCTTCGCGGGTCGATAAAAAGTAGGCGGGTGTATCGATCGTCGAAATATCGACCGGTACGCCACAGACGGATATCGCCCCTGGTTTGACCAGGTCATTGTTGATGTACATATGCCGCAAATAATAGGTGTGCATCGCGGCAGGTAGATTGGTGGAATCCGAATTCCAATACAAAAGGTCAAACGGGAAGGGTTCGCGGCCCAATAGGTAATTGTTCACGACGAACGTCCAGATCAGATCATTCGCACGCAGCATATTGAAAGTGACCTTCATCGCATTGCCTTCGAG